>CAZJCH010000375.1:0-3022 GCA_964544005.1 uncultured Papillibacter sp. | reverse complement strand
GCTGATTGCCTTTTGACAGGACCTCCAGCTTCTTGTTGATATACTCCGACATTTCAAGCCGGCCCAGCAGCCTTTGTGTTGCTTCCTTTGTCTCCGAGGACGTCATACCCTTGAGCGCGCCGAAATACGCCAGCTGCCTGCTGATGATTTTCTTCGGGTACAGGCCCCGCTCCTCGGGCAGATAGCCGAGTTTGACGCGGCTCCGTTCGATCGGCTTGCCGTCAAGCAGGACACTTCCCGCGTCTGCGCCGAAAACGCCCATGATGATGCGTATCATCGTTGTCTTGCCGGCACCGTTTCGGCCCAAGAGGCCCAGAGCCTGTCCGCCGGACACACTGAAGGAAACATCCTTCAGCACCTCTTTCTCGCCGAAGCTTTTATAGGTGCCTTTTACTTCAAGCTGCATTTCTGATACTCCTGTCCTGTTTATTTGTTGATACGGTACGGAGGAACAGTCAGGACTGTTCCTTACGCGGATGGCGGCAAAGGCGGCTCGAGCCGCGGGCTTTTATTCATATCATAAAAGCTGTTATCCATCACATGTTTAAACCTTCTGCCGGTCAAGATAAACACGCTTGTCACTATAAACAAAATGACACTCGCGGCAACAATGGCACCAGACCATTCGTCAAGCGCCCCGTCCGGTATAACACGGCTGAGAATGACTGAAGTCGTATTAATCGTGGCGTGAACGATCATCGGTGCGATGATCGAGTTGCTTCTGTAGTATACATAGCCGAGCAGGAGGCCTATGAGGACCGCGTAAGAGCCCTGAATGATATCCAAATGGTAGACGCCGAATAGCACAGCCTGGATGAATAAAGCCGCCCGGACCCTCGAGATTTTCCGCAGCTCTCCGAAAATGAGACCCCTGAAGAGAATTTCCTCAAAAATCGGGCCGATGATCCCGACAGCCAGAAGGTTTAAAACCAGGTTGCCGCCCATGATGTACTGCGCCAGGTCATTGTATTTCTCAAAATACGGTGCCAGAAATCCCAGCCCGCTAACGAGGAACAACAGCCATTCAAATATAACGTTCACGGAAACGCCGAATACAATAAGCACGGGTATGCTGACGGCGCCGATACCTCTGAAGCTCACAAATGTGAGAAGCTCCTGTTTCCTGCTCCGATAGATGAGGTAATAAAACGGAACGGTGACAGCCACCGCGCATAAAAGCATCAAAGGTGCCAGTGAAACGACGGAGCGTGTGATCGCAACCAGTAATTGCGTTAAATCCGAATTCCCGGCAGACGCCATCTCTAGTATGATCGGGAATGCATGAATCATTCCGATGATAAAGCTGACAAACCCCTGCGCAACATAATATATCGCCGCAAGCGCCGCTATGAGCCCAATGGCAATCCATATTTTTCTCATCGAACCACTCCGAATCCTGAATCAAAATACCATAAATAAACTTTCTCCGCTGCTTTTGCGCTTCAAGAGCGCCAGCATCGTCACATTATACCTTACAATTTTACCCATGTCGAGAGCTTGCTCTCTGAGAGCGCGAAAAAACTGCATTATTGTATTGCTGAATTAATACAATAATACAGTATTCTCCCATTGTCAAGCCGTATATGCTTTAAATGACCGTAAGCCATTTGATGAGCAGAATCAATGCCACGCCGGGGACGCCGAGCACACCGACAATGACGGCGTTAATCCAGTTGACGGCGACTGATATACCGATAAACGCGCCAAGATAATTGATGGCAAACAACGCGACGAAACCGATGACGGTGTTCAGAAGCAGCTTGAGAATGACCCTGATTGGCTTTTTCAATATAACGAAGACGAGGAGCACAAGAATCGCAATAATAACAATGATCGCTGTTGTCTGAAGTCCGGCCATTTGACTCACTCCCATGCTATCTAAGTCTGTCCACTTAAATATATTCACGATTTCTCATTAAATTTCAAAAAATTTCACGTTTAATTTTTATCGTGACAGCCATAATAAAATCAGACATGAAAACCCGGCTGTGAATCAGGCCGGTGCCGTCATCATGACAGTAAGTAAGCAACTGTCGGGATATAAGTATCATATAGTTTTATGTGGTGACTTAGGCGGATGGCCGACAGCCGGCAGGTTTAAGATTCCGTATCAAGTTTCGGCTGTGAATCGATTTTCATGTCTGAGGTCGGTGGCTGTTTTAAATGACAGCCACCGCTTCTTTATTGTCAAAAGTCTATGAAGGTCTATGACCCCTACAAAAAGCTTGATTTTCTATATCTTATCATATATACTATATATCCGGTAGAGTATTCCATTTTATCTCTATATATAGGGGATCAACCATGAAAGCTTCGCAGAAACCGGCTTCATACGGCAACGAGAGCATATCGTCCCTCAAGGGCGCGGACAGGGTCAGAAAGCGCCCCGGGGTTATATTCGGGTCCGATGGGCTCGAAGGGTGTCAGCACGCCGTTTTTGAGATCCTATCCAACTCGATTGACGAGGCCCGGGAAGGCCACGGCACTATCATCACCGTCACCCGCTACGCGGATTTCTCTATCGAGATCGAGGATTACGGCCGCGGCTGCCCCGTCGACTGGAACACGATCGAGCAGCGCTGGAACTGGGAGCTTGTATACTGCGAACTTTACGCGGGTGGTAAATACAAGAACAACGAGGGTGAGAGCTACGAGTATTCACTGGGTCTCAACGGTCTCGGCTCCTGCGCGACGCAGTACTCCTCGGAATATATGGATGTGACCGTCTGGCGCGACGGGAAAAAATACAGCCTCCACTTTGAAAAGGGTGAAAACATCGGGGGCCTTCAATCGGAGGAATTAAAGGGCCGGCGCACCGGTACGCTTCAGCGCTGGAAGCCCGACCTCGACGTGTTCACCGATATCAGTATCCCAACGGAATACTTTATGGACATGCTCAAGCGTCAGGCCGTGGTCAACGCCGGCGTCACCTTCCGTTTCAGGAACCAGAAGGGCTCCGGCTTCGAGACCACGGATTTCCTCTACCCGAACGGCATCAGCGACTATGTATCGGAGCTTTCAG
>CAZJCH010000374.1:0-3041 GCA_964544005.1 uncultured Papillibacter sp. | reverse complement strand
CTGGGCGATCTTCATCGGATTATCGAGCTGATTTGTGGCGTGCTGCATCCTTAAAAAGAACAGATCTTTTTTCAAATCGGTAAGCTTCTCCTCGAGCTCCGTCTCGGAAAGTTTACGTACCTCGTTTGCCTTCATCTTATTCACCACCTGTCTCGGTCTCACGCTTAACAAATCTCGTCTTTATCGGCAACTTGTGCCCGGCAAGGCGAACAGCCTCGCGCGCTGCTTCTTCAGGGACGCCGGCAATTTCAAACATAACTCTGCCCGGTTTCACAACGGCGACCCAGTGATCTGGCGAACCTTTTCCTGAACCCATACGTGTCTCTGCGGGCTTTGACGTCACCGGCTTATCCGGGAAAATTTTAATCCAGACTTTACCGCCGCGCTTTGTGTAACGCGTCATTGCGATACGCGCCGCCTCGATCTGGTTGGAGGTGATCCATGCGGGCTCCGCGGCCTGAAGGCCGTATTCGCCGTCTGATACGACGTTGCCGCGCGTGGCTTTGCCGGTCATGCGGCCTCTCATAACTTTACGGTACTTTACTCTTTTCGGCAAAAGCATTAATCTGCTCCTCCTTCTTTCGGAGTCTCAACGACGGGCTGGCTCGGCGCAGCATCGCCGGGGGCTGCCGGACGGGGATTAATCGCATAACCACCCTGACCAGCCGGCCGGCTGTAGCCGCCCTGACCGGCGGGACGATTATTGTTGTAGCCACCGGTCTGTCCGGCAGGACGGTTGTTGTTGTAGCCGCCGGTCTGACCAGCAGGACGGTTGTTGTTGTAGCCGCCGCTCTGGCCACCTCTGTTATATCCGCCCTGTCCGCCTGTTCTGGGACCACGGTTATCCGGACGGCGCTCTCTTGGCGGTTTTGTCAGATCCATTGTTCTCGGTGTTGTCCGGAGCGTCTGGTTCAGTATCTCTCCGTTATAAATCCAGACCTTGACGCCGATGCGGCCATAGGTGGTCGCGGCCTCATGGAAACCGTACTCGATGTCGGCACGGAGCGTCTGCAGCGGAATCGTCCCCTCGTGATATGTTTCACTTCTGGCAATTTCAGCGCCGCCCAGACGGCCGGCGACCATAACCTTGATGCCGCGCACGCCGAGGCGCATAGCGCGCTGCATGGCGTTTTTCATGGCACGGCGGAAACCGATACGTTTTTCAAGCTTAGCTGCGATGCTCTCGGCGACGAGCTGGGCGTCCGTATCAGGGTTCTTGACCTCGACGATCGAAAGCGATACGGGCTTGCCGATCCTCTTTTCCATAACAAGGCGCAGCCTTTCGATCTCCTGGCCGCCTTTGCCAATAACGATTCCGGGACGTGAGCAGTGCAGAAGGATTTTAACCTTCGCGCTGTCGCGCTCGATCTCTATTTTGGGAATGCCCGCCTGAAACAGGAGTCCCTTTAAATATTTCCGGATGTTGTAATCTTCGATAATGAGATCTCCGACTTTGTCCGCTCTGGCGAACCATCGGGAATCCCAGTCCTTGATAACACCTACACGAAAGCCGTGCGGATTTACTTTCTGTCCCATAAGCTGCCCCCTACTCCTTTTCCTTAACCACAATCGTGATGTGCGACGTTCTCTTGTTGATCCGGTTTCCACTGCCCTTCGCTCTCGGCATCATACGCTTGAGGATTGGGCCGGGATTTGCGAAGGTTTCGGATACAAAGAGGTTATCCGGGTCAAGATTGTGGTTGTTTTCGGCGTTGGAAACGGCGCTCTTGAGAAGCTTCAGCATCAGCTCGGACGCAGCCTTGGGGGTCGATGCTAAAATGGCTTTCGCTGTCTTTGTGTCTTTCCCCCTGATAAGGTCGCAGACGATTTTGACCTTTCGCGGAGAAATGCGTGCGTATTTCAAATGTGCTTTTGCATCCATATCAGCCTGCCTCCTTATCTCGTTGTTTTGCTTCCGGCGTGACCCCTGAAGGTCCGCGTCGGAGCAAATTCACCCAGTTTATGGCCGACCATGTCTTCCGTAATGTAGATCGGAACATGGCGGCGGCCGTCATGTACGGCGATGGTGTGCCCGACGAAAGCTGGGAAAATCGTCGACGCGCGGGACCAGGTCTTCAGGACCTTTTTATCGCCGGATTTGTTCATTTCATCGACCCTCTTCAAGAGCTCGGGAGCGGCAAAGGGGCCTTTTTTAATACTTCTGCTCATATTATTTATTGACCTCCTTTACTTATTTAGCGCCACGGCGCTTAACAATGAATTTATTCGTCTTGTTCTTTTTCTTGCGGGTCTTGTAGCCGAGCGCCGGTTTACCCCAGGGCGTCACCGGTCCGGG
Source organism: uncultured Papillibacter sp. (assembly GCA_964544005.1). Lineage (GTDB taxonomy): Bacteria > Bacillota > Clostridia > Oscillospirales > Oscillospiraceae > Sporobacter. Next base: position 745 of record CAZJCH010000374.1, on the reverse strand, counting down.
ACGTCCGACGGGGCTCTTGCCCTCGCCGCCGCCGTGCGGGTGGTCGTTCGGGTTCATGACGCTGCCGCGGACCGTCGGGCGGATGCCCATGTGGCGCTTGCGGCCGGCCTTGCCGATGCTGATATTGGAGTGGTCGACGTTGCCGACCTGGCCGATCGTAGCCATGCAGTTCATGCGGATATAGCGGAACTCGCCGGAGGGAAGCCTGACCTGAGCCAGGTCACCTTCCTTCGCCATCAGCTGAGCCGCGACGCCCGCCGAACGGACGAACTGCGCCCCTTTGCCGGGGTAGAGCTCGATATTGTGGATAATAGAGCCAACAGGGATGGAGGCGATGGGCAGCGCGTTGCCCGGCTTGATGTCCGCCGTCGCCGAGGAGGTGACGGTGTCGCCTGCACCCAGGCCGATGGGGGCCAGAATATAGCGGCGTTCGCCGTCCTGATATTCAACGAGCGCAATATTGGCCGAGCGGTTCGGGTCATATTCGAGACGGAGAACCGTTCCGGTGATATCCTTTTTATCGCGCTTGAAATCAATGATTCTATACTTTCTGCGGTTGCCGCCGCCCTTGTGGCGGACGGTGATGTGACCGTAGCTGTTTCTGCCGGCGTGCTTTTTGAGCACCTCGACAAGGCTGCGCTCAGGCTTTGCTTTCTTATCAATACCGTCGAAACCAAGGACAGTCATGTGCCTTCTCGACGGAGTGGTAGGTCTATAAGCTTTGACAGACATATATCTTTACCTC
>CAZJCH010000373.1:0-3052 GCA_964544005.1 uncultured Papillibacter sp. | reverse complement strand
CTGCGCGCCGAGCCATCTTTCTATCTCCGCCCGTGAGCCGGGATTCACAAGCGGCTCGCCCGCTTTCCCGTCCTTAAAAAGCAACAGTGTCGGAATTGTCATGACCTCGAAGCGGTCCTCCAGCTCCTCATTGTCGTCCACATTGAGCTTGCCGACGACGAGCTTGTCCTCTAAGCTTGCCGCCACCGCGTCGACGACGGGCATGATCCTCTTACAATAGCCGCACCAGGGCGCCCAGAAGTCCACGAGCACCGGTTTTCCTGCATTTTCTACTTCTGTCTTGAAATTATCCTTCGTCACAATGATGATTGACATCGTTATCCCTCCTGTATTATCTTTCTATTACTGATTATATTAAGTTTCTCCATAGCGGTAAGTGATATCGTCACATACAATTATACTTTTTTTATTATTATAAAGATAAAACTGTAATATAACAATCAGGTGTGGTATATTTAAGCTAAAAATAATTGGAGGTAGAATTATGCTGAAACTTGACGGTGTCAGTGTCACGGCCGAAGGTGATAACGGCAGTGTCCGCATCCTCCGGGATATCAGCCTGACGCTTGACAACAAAAAAATATATGTCATGACCGGTCCCAACGGCGGCGGGAAGTCGTCTCTGGCCAAGACTGTTATGGGTATTTATAAGGCAACGGAAGGCAGAATCACCCTGGATGGCACGGATATCACCGACCTGTCCATCACGGAACGCGCGCAGCTGGGGATCGGCTACGCCTTTCAGTCGCCGGCACGCTTTAAGGGGCTGAAGGTAAAGGACTTTTTGAAGCTGGCCGCCGGGAAGGGCAACAGGGTTGACCACTGTTCTCTGCTGTATAACGTCGGCCTGTGCGCGCAAGATTACATCAACCGGGAGATCAACGCCAGCATGTCCGGCGGCGAGCTCAAACGCATCGAGATCGCCAGTATTCTGGCCCGGGACCTGAAGGTCGCGCTGTTTGACGAGCCCGAAGCCGGCATCGACCTCTGGAGCTTCCAGCGACTGACGGACACCTTCCGGGGATTATATGAAAAGACGGACACGACAATCATTATCATCTCGCACCAGGAGCGCATCCTGCGTCTGGCCGATGAGGTCATCCTCGTCACGGGCGGCACGATCGGTGAGATCACCACCCAGGAAAAATTCCTCGGCACCTTAAGCGACGATGAGTCCGCCTGCAGATGCCGTGTCGCATGTATAAAGGAGGACGCCGTCGATGCTGGATGCAATAGATAAGAAGTTATTAGAAGAGGTTGCGGGATTACATGAAATTCCTCAGGGTGCTTACAATATCCGTAAGAACGGCGCGGGCATCGAGCGGAACACAACGGCCAACATCGATATTGTAACAAAAACAGATAAGCCCGGCATTGACGTCATCGTGAAGCCAGGCACAAAGAAGGAAAGCGTCCATATCCCCGTCATTTTGTCCCAGAGCATGGACGATCTCGTCTACAACACGTTTGAGATCGGAGAGAATTCCGATGTCCTGATTGTCGCGGGCTGCGGCGTCCATAACACCGGGAGCAAAAAAGCCCAGCACGATGGCGTCCACGAGTTCTTTATCCGCAAGGGCGCCAGGATGAAATACGTCGAAAAGCATTACGGCGAGGGCGACGGCAGCGGTGCGCGCGTTTTGAACCCCACAACAATTATCGAAATCGAGGAGGACGGCGTCGCCGAGCTGGAGATGGTCCAGATAAAGGGCATCGACACGGCCAAACGCGACACTCTTGTTAAGCTTCACAAGAACGCGAAGCTCATCGTCTCAGAGAGGCTTCTGACGTATCTGGAGCAGTCCGCCGTATCGGACATCACCGTCGAGCTTTTAGAGGAAGGCTCCTCGGCACAGGTGATTTCCCGTTCGGTGGCTCAGGACAAATCGGAGCAGGTGTTCCATCTCAATCTGCGCGGACACGCCGCGTGCCGGGGCCATATCCAGTGCGACTCCATCATCATGCACGACGCCAAGGTCTCGTCCATACCGGAAATTTCAGCCTTCCACTCCGATGCGCAGCTCATCCATGAGGCCGCCATCGGCAAGATTGCCTCGGAGCAGCTTACGAAGCTCATGTGCCTCGGGCTGACGGAAAAAGAAGCCGAGGACACGATCCTGCAGGGGTTCCTGGCTTAGCCACTCAAATAAAAAACACAATATGGAGGTAAATTTTATGAAGAGATACGTATGCGTGATATGCGGCTATATCTATGATCCCGCCGAGGGTGACCCCGACGGCGGCATCGCCCCGGGCACAGCCTTTGAAGACATTCCCGACAACTGGGTCTGCCCCGTCTGCGGCGCTTCGAAGTCTCAATTTGAGGAAGAATAAGGCGCGTTGTCGAGCTTATCCGATATCAACGTCGAGCCGAATATGAAAACGAGCCTCCATCTTGTATGGAGGCTCCAAAAAATACTCATTAAAGACAGAGGTTCCAATGCATTATGATGTCCTTGTGATCGGCGGGGGGTTGTCGGGATTAACAAGCGCAAGCCTCCTCGCCAAGCGCGGCGTTCGCGTCGCTGTCGCCGAAAAAAGTCAGAATCCCGGCGGTTCCTGCGGCATATTCAGGCGCGGCGGCGTCACCTTCGACCAGGGGTCGGCCATGCTGTTCGGCTTCGGCGAGAAGGGCTTCAACGCCCATCGCTTTGTGATGAACTGCCTCGGGGAACCGATTCATGTCCTACGCCATGATTATTTATATTGTGTCAATTTTAAAGGAAAACGTATTAAATTTTGGGCCGATCCCGACAAATTCGCCGACGAGCTTTCGGAGCTTTTCCCGACTGAACGGCAGAACATCCGACGGTTTTACCGCGATCTTGGTACCTTATATCAACATGTCATGGTGGAAAACCCAGCATACTCCACGGCTGATGAGACGGACCGGCAGACGGCTCTGAGAAGCATTCTCAAGCACCCCCTCTCGTACGCGCGCTTTCTGAGCTATCTCAACAAGAGCGCCAAAAGTCTCCTGAAGAAATATTTCCGTGACCCCGAGATATTCAAATTTTTCGACAAGCTCACCTCCACGTATTGCTACACGACG
>CAZJCH010000372.1:0-3059 GCA_964544005.1 uncultured Papillibacter sp. | reverse complement strand
ATCACATACCTCATACTCGGCGACGGGGAGTGTAACGAGGGGCAGATTTGGGAGGGCGTGATGTTTGCCGCCGCCCATAAGCTGGACAATATGATCACCTTCGTCGACTGGAACAAGCAGCAGCTCGACGGCTTTACGAAGGACGTCCTGGACATGGGCGATATCGGCAATAAGTTCAGGAGCTTCGGGTGGTTTGTTCAGGATGTCAACGGGCATGACACGGGTGAGATACTCGACGCCGTCATCGCCGCAAAGGCACATAAGGGTAACCCCTCCGTTATCATCCTCGATACGATCAAAGGCTACGGAACCTTTGCGGCCGGCGTCGAGGGCAACCACCATATGAGCCTCACAAAGGAGCAAATGGAAGAAGCTATCAGGAAGGTCTCGGAAAGGCTTGAGGAGGCAAGAGCGGCCGTTTCGTACGAAGGGCACGTGGATGAAAAATCGGCGGGGCTTGCGGCGGGAGAAGAACCGGCGTCGGCTGCGGAAGAGGGGGAAGACAATGGCAATGTTTAAGGTCAACGAAGCATTAACGAAAAGCCCCACATTGATGCGTGACGCTTATTGCAGAACGCTGATGGATATAGCGTCGGAAAACGAGGATATTGTGGCGCTGGACGCGGATCTGGTCAGTTCCTCGGGCATGAAGCCTTTCTTTAAGCAATTTCCGCAAAGGGCATTTAACGTCGGCGTCGCCGAAGCCAACATGGTCGGCATCGCCGCGGGTCTTTCCGCTGTGGGAAAGATCCCGTTTGCCCACAGCTTCGGCTGCTTCGCCACGCGCAAGACCTGCGACCAGATTATGGTTTCGGCGGCCTACGCCAAGCTGAACGTCAAAATCCTGGGCTCCGACCCCGGCGTTACGGCCGCCTACAACGGCGGCACGCACATGCCTTTTGAGGACATGGGCGTCCTGCGGTCGATCCCCGACATTACGCTCATAGAGCTTACCGACCCGGTTATGGCCATGGACATCGTCCGGCAGGTGGCCGACACCTACGGCGTCCATTACCTGCGCATGGCAAGAAAGAACGTCGCGGCCATTTATGAGGACGGCTCGTCGTTTGATATCGGTAAGGGCAACGTCCTAAGGGACGGCAGGGATGTGACGATCATTGCCAGCGGCATTATGGTCGCCGAGGCGTTAAAAGCGGCGCAGGCGCTCAGCGAGGAAAGGGTGTCAGCCCGCGTCGTCGACATGTTTACCTGGAAGCCCATTGACACGCTGCTTATTGAAAAATGCGCCAGAGAGACAAAGGCCATCGTAACGGCGGAAAACCACAACATATTCGGCGGTCTCGGTTCGGCCGTGGCGGAAGCCGTCGTCAAGACGTACCCGGTACCCGTCGAGATGGTCGGCGTGCAGGACCGCTTCGGTCAGGTCGGCACGGAGGACTGGCTGAAAGAGGAATACGGCCTCACCGCCGACGAGATCATAGACAAGGTCAGGCGCGTCTTGCCCAGAAGAAAACGCGGTTTGTTTTCGCTGTAATTCTGCACACTGCGTAGGGGCAGACCTTGTGTCTGCCCTTTTAACGTATGAAACTCATATGACCGGGGAAGGAATGGATAAATCCATTCCCTACGGGGACGAATCCTCCGTTGTAGGGAACGGTTTCAACCGTTCCGCTGCTTATGCTAAATCACAAAGGAGATTTCTCATGACCGACACAATTACCGCCATCGCCACCGGCGGAACCGTATCCGCCATCGGCGTGATCAGGATCAGCGGCCGGAACGCCATTTCAGCTGCTGACAGAATATTTCAAGCCAAAAGCGGCATAAAAATGTGTGAAACAATCGACAGGAAGCTCATTTACGGCGAGCTTTTGAACAGTGACGGCCGGGTGATCGACGTCTGTCTGTGCACCGTCAGCCGCGCACCCAACAGCTATACGGGCGAGGACACGGCGGAATTCCACTGCCACGGATCCCCCGTCGTCCTGATAGAGGGGCTTCGCGCGCTTTATAAGGCGGGCGTCCGCCAGGCGGAAGCGGGGGAATTCACAAAGCGCGCGTTTTTGAACGGACTTCTCGACCTCTCCCAGGCGGAAGCCGTCATCGACCTTATCGACGCCGAGACGACCCCGGCCGCCTTGAACGCGGCCGGCCAGCTGCAGGGCGCTCTGGGCTCAAAGGTCGAAACGATTTACGGCGCGCTCCTGAATGTGTCGGCGCATTTTTTTGCTGTGATCGATTATCCCGACGAGGACATCGAAAAATTTGAACTGGATGACTACAACACTGTTCTTGCAGACGCCGAGACGTCGCTGTCGCGCCTGCTTTCCACTTACGGCAGGGGCGCCATCATGCGAAACGGCGTCCTGACAGCCATTATCGGCAAGCCGAATGTGGGCAAATCATCACTGTTAAACGCGCTTGTCGGTTATGAGCGCGCCATTGTGACGCCTGTCGCCGGCACGACACGGGACACGATAGAGGAAAAAATCAACCTTGGGAGCGTTCTGCTGCGCCTGACTGATACGGCGGGCATCCGCGAAGCCGACGATGCGGTCGAGCGCCTCGGCATTGAGCGCGCCCGGGGCGCTGCCGAAAGCGCGCGGCTCGTCCTCGCCGTTTTTGACGGGAGTTCGGTGCTTGACGACGACGACAGGGCCGTCCTTATGGTGGCATCACGCGCGCCCCATTATATCGCCGTCATCAACAAAACCGACCTGAAGCCCCGCATTAACAGCGATGAGATAACTAAACAATTGGGACCGGCGTATTGCGTCTCAACCCTCACAGGAGACGGGATCGACGTGCTGGCTGAAGCGGTTGGCGCGATGTTTACCGATAAAAATGAACAGCCGATAGGGGAGATCGTCACAAACGTCAGGCAGGCGGACGCCATCGAGCGGGCGCTGGACAGCATCCGGCAGGTTCGGGCGGCCCTTGGAGCCGGTATGACGCCGGACGCTGTTCTGACTGAAATCGAGACAGCCATGTCTGCTCTCGGTGAGATCACGGGGAGGACGATCCGCGAGGATATCACAGCGCGGATATTCGAGCGTTTCTGCGTCGGAAAATGAGGATTTTATAATTATCGAACGCTG
>CAZJCH010000371.1:0-3068 GCA_964544005.1 uncultured Papillibacter sp. | reverse complement strand
CTCTTGAGGGAAGTGGCCCGAGACTTTTTCAAAGTCTCGGGACGAAAGGAGTACCCTGCGCCGCGTCACGCCGCCCGCCCATTCCCGTGTACCCACCTCGCAGAAAACGCGAAAAAAATATATAGCATATATGTCATATTGCACAAAAAAGTAAATAGCCCAGTGTTTGCAGTGCGTTGCGGCATCGGCACCGGTCAAGATTTAACACTTTTGCATAATTATTAATAATTCTGTAACATATTATGACCCCATTTCGCCCCCATTTTGCCCCTATTTCATAGCTTTTCTGTCCCTTTTTGCATGTTATTCGCGCTTTTTCATGCGTTTTCGCCGTAAATAACCGGATATAATAAAGAGCGCCGAACGTTGCCGAGCGGCGCTCCCGGAGTCATAAGTAATAAAGCTGTCAAATCTTCTCGAGAAACTCCTGTATAAAGTGCAGGGCTACGCCCAGCATGCTGGCGCGTTTCGGATAACGGCAGAGCTTGATATAGTCGGAGCTGTTTTCAAACGTGTTGAACGAGGCGACAAGGCGGCGGAGCTCCGGAAGATAGGGGTCCAGGAATTGGGTCAGGTTCCCGCCGAGGACGACCTCGCAGTCCAGCGCCATGCGGATCGTGTTGATGCCGATGGCGAGGTGATACAGCACATCCTGCCACAGCGCCTGGTAGGACGGGTTCTGCGCCTCGAGCCCCTCGAAAAAATCCTCAAGGGAAATACCCAGCTCGTCGCTGATGCGCGCCGTCGAGCAGTAGGCTTCCAGGCACCCGCATTTTCCGCATTTGCAAGGCAGACCGTTCGGTTCGACGCACATGTGCCCGAATTCACCGCTGCGCCTGTTGTCGCCCTCATACGGCGCGCCGTTTAAAAGCACCGCGCCGCCGACGCCGATCTCAAGAAACAGGTACGCCATATTCGTCTGCGCCGGATGCGTAAACCATTCGGCATAACCGCCGGAGGTCGCGTCGTTTGATACATAGAACGGGTATTTTAAGTACTGTGTGATCTTGTACAGGCTGATGTCTTTTAAATGCAATGTCGGCGCCAGCTCGATCTCATTTCTGTCCACATTGATGACAGCGGGGACCGCGATGCCGACGCCCAGGAGCGTGCTCCTGTTCAGGCCATATTCATCGAGAAAGGCTTCCAGCTCGTCGGCCAGGACTCTCCCGAGATCGTCGATTTTGTTGATTTCCAGCCGCTTCGTCCTTTTATAAGCGATTTCCTGCATGCGCAGATTCGCGGCCAGAAAGCGCAGCCTGTCCTCCGTGATGGACACACCGACAGCAAAATGCGCGTTTTCCGCGATTGTCAGGCGCATCGCCCGGCGTCCGCCCGTTGATTGCTGCGTCCCGTCATGCCGAACGAGGCCGGCCTCGATGAGCTCGGTCAGGTTCTGATGAACCGTCGGCAGGCTGAGTGACAGCTCGGTTGCGATTTCCTGCTTGGAGTGCGGTTTGTCCGAGAAAAACATATATTGATAGATGCTGTTTCGCGTCTGCCTGCGGCGTTCCGTGATGGTTTCCGCCAGTTTCGTCATGGCCATTATACCTCTTACTTTTACAAAAGTACTTTACAGAAATTTATTCCATTGTATCTGCCTTGTCGGCAAATGTCAATCGCAAATGAAAAAACATGAACGTCCACGCGAGAAAAAATTTGTTTTAAGCGGCGAGAGTTCGTCCTGAAGCTACAAAAAACTACTTCAAATTTAGGCAGAATCATCAAAATGGTAAAATTGTTAAAAACCGGTTGACTTCTCACAAACGGAATTGTATGATAATGCCATAACTTTCGTAAATGAATTTTACAAAAGAAGTTTATTTAATAAACGAGAGGTTTGAAATATCAATTTAAGGAGGGCAAAAAATGAAAAAAGTTCTTGCATTGATCCTTGTACTTATCATGGCAGCTTCTCTTATCGCATGCAAAAGCGGGACGAGCAAAGCCGGCGGAGGAAAAATCGGCGTGATGATGCCGACGAAGACCCTGGAGCGCTGGAACCGTGACGGCGCTTTCCTGAAGAAGGAATTTGAAGCCAAAGGCTATAAAGTCGATCTGATTTACTCAGACGACGATGTCGCCAAGCAGGTCGGAGATCTTGAAAACCTCATCGCAAGCAAAGTCGACCTTCTTGTTATCGTCGCCATCGACGGCGAATCGCTGTCGACAGCCCTGAAGGGCGCCGTCGACGCAAAAATCCCCGTTATCGCCTATGACCGCCTGATTAAAAACACCGACGCCGTTGACTACTATGTCTCCTTTGACAACTACACTGTCGGCAAGCTGCAGGGCCAGTATGTCATTGACACACTGGGGCTTGATGTGAATGACAAGTCCAAGACCTACAACATCGAGTTCACCGCCGGCGACCCGGCCGACAACAACGCGGGCTTCTTCTTTAACGGCGCCATGGATACCCTGAAACAGTTCCTGGATGCCGGCATCCTGGTATGCCCATCCGGTCAGACGAAATTCGAGCAGGTCGGTACCGCTGCCTGGAAAACAGCAAACGCCCTTGACCGCTTCCAGAACATCCTGGCCTCCTACTATGCCGACGGCACAGTGCTTGACATCGCGCTCTGCTCCAACGACTCGACGGCCCTCGGCGTCACCCAGGCCATCGGCTCCGACTACGCGGGTACGAACACCGTGATCATCACCGGTCAGGACGGCGACGAAGCCAACCTCGCCAATATGGTTGACGGCAAGCAGTCCATGACGGTTTACAAGGCTGTTGCCAACGAGGCCGTCGTCACCGTGAGCCTCGGCGATGCGATCCTGAAGGGCGAGAAGCCCGACGGCGGCCTGGTCAGCAAAGCCGGCTGGACCTTCTCCTGCGCGTACGACACCGCTACATACGACAACGGCAACGGTATCGTACCCTCCTATCTGCTTGTCCCGCTGATCGTGACAAAGGACAACATTCAGAAGGAACTGATCGACACCGGCTATTACACCATGGGCGAAAATGGTTATCCGAAGGCCGTAGGCTAAACGAATAATTGACGATTCAGCCCAGACTTGAAGCAGCGTAAGCACCTTTATGGGCGGGGCTGGAGCCCCGC
>CAZJCH010000370.1:0-3069 GCA_964544005.1 uncultured Papillibacter sp. | reverse complement strand
TTTCCTGTCATTTTCCGACTGCTTTCGCAGGGCCGAATCGTTAAACTATGAGAGATACAAAACAGATTTGGCAACGCGTCTGAGGAGTGATATTTTGAAAAAGGCATTTAAGATTATTTTATCATGTATCGGTTTTGTGGTGATTTCGGCGGTTTTTTTCGGGCTGAAGGCGGAGGCGGCGGAGTATAGGTTCAACATGTCATACATATTTTTCAGCGACGCGTCGGACTATACCGCGATGGTGGACAGCGCGCAGAATTCGCTCAATGAGGTTTCACCGAACTATTTTGGTTTAAGCAATGACGGCAGTCTTGCCCTGACAGCGTCGGTCAGCGCGGACTTCGTAACCGACATGCACAGCCGCGGGATCACCGTTGTGCCGTTTCTAACGAACGAATGGTCGCGTTCTGTCGGCAAGGCCGCTTTGAACAACAGGGAGCAATTATCACAGAGCATCGCCGAGGCCATTGAGCTGTATGACCTGGACGGCATTAATATCGATATCGAAAACGTCACCTCCGAGGAGCGGGAAGCTTATGTGGATTTTGTCCGGCTGCTCCGCGCCTTGCTTCCGGAGGGGAAAACGATTGTCGTGTCGGTCGCCGCGAATCCCTGGGGCTGGACGACGGGCTGGCAGGGTTCGTACGACTACGCAGCGCTATCCGAATACTGCAATTATCTCATGGTCATGGCTTATGACGAGCATTACTACGGCGGCCCGGCCGGGCCTGTTTCAAGCCTGTCATATTTGGATAACGCGCTCAAATACGCGGTCGGTGTTGTTTCGAAGGAACAAATCGTGCTGGGCCTGCCCTTCTACGGGCGGATCTGGTCGGACACCGGGGGATTTCCGAACGGGTATGGCGTAACAAATACAAAAATCGCGCAGCTTATTAACAACTACGGCGGCTCTGTTCAGCTGGATCCTGAAAGCCAGTCGACACGTGCCGTTATAACGGTCAATCCGGGCGACACGAAGCCTGTGATCGGCGGACAGGCTCTGGAAGACGGGACATACACGATCTGGTATGAGAGCGAGGAATCCATCAAGGCAAAGCTGGAGCTCGTCAATACATACGATATTAAAGGGACCGGGAGCTGGGCTCTCGGCCAGGAAACAAGCAACACCTGGAGCTATTACAAGCTATGGCTCAACAACTGTACATTCAGCGATATTCAGGATACCCCCGAGAGGGACTATATCCTTGACGCTTATACGAGAAAGCTGGTCAACGGCACCGGCGACGGCCGTTTTTCTCCCGACGAGCCGCTAACCAGGGCTCAGGCCGCGACGCTAATGGTCCGGCTGCTGGGCCTTAAACCCCTGCTGTATCCGACATACAGCTTTGACGACTGTGTCGGGAACTGGGCGCAGGCTTATATCGAAACAGCAAGGAAATACAACATCATCATGGGTATCGGCAGCAATCTGTTCGATCCCGACAGGCCGGTCACACGGGAGGAAATTGCCGTGATGCTCAACAATGTCTTATTATATCAAAGCAGCGGCGGCAGCGCTCTGTTCAGCGACGTGACTGAGGCGACAAATCCCTGGTCTTTTGACGACATTGAGGCGTTGGGGACATACGGCATTATAAAGGGCTTTTCCGATTCGACCTTCCGCCCGCAGGAAACTATGACGCGCGCCGAGGGTGTGACGCTGATCACGCAGATACCGGCGCCGCTCATTCCGCCGGCGGAGCAGCTCATAATGTCTCCTGTTTAAAAGGCACGTCTGTGGACGTGTCATCACGCCACTTCCGTGCCTTTACGCGCTTGTATGCTTTCGGATTGTCGGGTTTTCGTGTGACGGGGCTGATAGCGCCCCATGTCCCCCGCTTTTTTTGAAACAGCTCGTGCTTCTTTTGTTTGGACAGCTTCTCAAAGGGTATGAATTTATCCATAAGACGCTCCTTTCTTTTACTTATACAGTTTATCAAAACTGCATATTATTGTCAAAACAAACCCTCTTTACTCACGCAAAAGCCGGAGCGTCAGGCATCTGAGGCTGCCGCCGCCGGCCAGAAGCGCTTCCGGATGAAAATGGATAAACCGGACGCCCTCGCGTTCAAGCGTTCGAACCGTCTGCGTCTCAAGCGAGATGTCATAGTTGACGATCAGTCCCGGCTCCAGCGCGACGAAGGAGGTACCCCATCGCATTTGCTCGCCGTCCGACAGCGGGACGAGCTCGATGTGCCTGCTTTTCATCCACTCTTTGATATCGATCTGCGTGATGCCTGTCTTTGATACAAGGTACGTGTTCAAAAATGCGGGCGGATACCAGAGCATCAGGTTTGCCGTCACGCGGTTTAGTAGCATATCGGGGTGCATATACCGGCGCGCTTTCGGAATGATGGCGTAAACGACATGTTTGAAATACCCGAGTATGAAATCGATAAAGCGCTGTATCGAGGCGCTGTCGTGCCGCTCCGTGTTGGCAACGAATACGGTATCGGGGTCGAGCAGCAGGCAGCCTTCGAATGCGTCCCCTTCGTTTGGCTCATAGAGGATCGGGATACCGAGACGGGAGAAGGCTTCAAGGACCGGCAGCTCTTCATGGCTGCGGCCCTGGGACGCCATTTTTGAAACGATCGCACCGTGTGTGCTGACTGCGGCAATATCGTGGAGATACGCGAGATTGGGCAGGCGCTCCAAAAGCTCGGTATTACGTGTCACAAGGTCCGACAGCAGATAGACCGCCACGCCGTTTTGTGTGAGCAATTCGGCGTATTTTTTGTGCTCCTCAAGATACCTTTCGGCGTCGGGAACGCGGTCGAACAGAAAGTATTTCCTATTGTGCTCCGTCACCTTTTTAATGGCCGCGTCAGGCCGGTGCAGCAGGACCGTTTTCAGCTTTCCGAAATTTTCGATACCGTAGTTGATCTGTTCCATAAAAAACGCTCCCCGGTAAGACGCAGCCTGTGCTGTAATGCCCTTGACATGTCTAATCTGCCCATATAAGCTTGTCTTATGACAGCTTGACGGAACATCTGGCGACGTAATAACGTCAAAGGTGACATAATACCGCAAAGGAGTGTTTATATGAAGAAAAAATTGGTTTTAGCTTTG
>CAZJCH010000369.1:0-3082 GCA_964544005.1 uncultured Papillibacter sp. | reverse complement strand
TTTCCTCCAATATCTCAGCTTGCCGTCTGTTCCGACAACCACTACAGCTTATGTGGAGGACGCGCGATCTGCTACATATCCCGCGTTCTGTGTCCCTCGGGGCCAGTTTAAGCAAATCGGCAATTTTCTATTGTGAAATTAAAAATTTCATGTAAAATATAACAAAAGGATAATAGGATCATAAAAGGAGTGACCGTATGAAAGACTTCGCAGGGAAAATCGCATTTATCACAGGCGGCGCGTCCGGTGCCGGACTCGGTCAGGCAAAGCTGTTTGGTGGTCTTGGCGCTAAAGTCACCATTGTCGACATCCGTCAGGACGCCATCGACAAGGCCGTCGCCGAGCTCAAGGGTCTGGGTATTGACGCGCTGGGTATCCAGATGGATCTTATGAACCGCGAACAGTACATCACAGCCGCCGACAAGGCCGAAAAGCACTGGGGCGGCCCCCCGCAGCTGCTCATCCAGACAGCAGGCGTCAACACCTTCGGCCCGGCCGAGGCGTCCACCTTTGAGGATTACGACTGGGTTTTAGGCGTCAACCTCTATGGCGTCGTCAACGGCATGGTTATCTTCGTCCCCCGCATGATCAAGGCATACAACATACAGAACGGCACCATCAATAAGGACGGCGGACATATCGGCATCGTCTCCTCCATGGGTGCCTTCGATGGCTTTTCCACCGATGCGCCGTATTCCGTTTCAAAAGCCGCCGTCAACAATCTGGCGTTCAGCTATTATGACGCACTAAAGCCCTACGGTATCGGCGTCACAGCGCAGTGCCCGGCCAACATCAATTCCAATATCGGCGAAGCCATCAAGACGCGTCCGGCGCACCTTATGAACACCGGCTACTACACCTCCGAGGGCACGATAAATATGCTCAAGTCTATTCACGCCCAGGGCATGGATCCTATTGAGCTGGCCGGCCATTTGAAATATGCCATCGAGAATGAGCTGCCGCTGTCACTCCCGCACGATCCGGGCGCGAAATTTGTCCGCAGCTCTATGGAGAAGATCATTAACTTCTCATCCGTCGAGGGTATGGAGAAGGTGCGCGAGGAAGAACGTCGCATGGCCGAAATGATGAAGAATATGCCGGCCGGAAGCCCCTTCGGCGAACCCGATGCCAAGTTTGGTCCCGTGGAAGTGTTCGGCCAGGCAAAGCCCGATCTTGACTGGGTCGACCCCGCCAAGAAGAAGCATTGAAGACGCATTTAGGAGCCCGATTTCGGTCACGAAAGAAAGACGTTTAACTGATACATCAAGTGATACGAAAAAAGCATCAATGTACATACAAATTGAAGAGCCTTGCGGCGCAATGATTCACGCCGCAAGGCCCCTATTATTTTATAATGTATATTCTGTAATATGCACGCAATATCTTGCTATTTCGTCTCATTTTCTGTACTATTACATTAGAAAACTCATTTCACGGAGGACTGTATATGGCTGATTTAGCCGGTGTCAACGGACAAAGAGAAAACTTCAGAGTCGTCGGGAAAAGAAACCTCCCGGGCGTCCTCTCCTATGCCCTCGCGACAGGCGTCGCGAGGTTCGGCATTGATCAAGTGCTGCCGGACATGCTCCACGCAAAATTCCTGCACAGCCCCTACGCCAACGCTAAGGTTCTTAGTGTCGACACCTCGAAAGCAAGAGCGATTCCGGGCGTTGCAGACATCCTTACCTGGGAAGACGAGGATATCAAAAACCTCGTCAGTTACGCTGAGCATTGGGGTGCTCCAAGGCCATGGCTGGACAACATCGCCGATCAGGAAGGCACCGAAGTGGCTGTCATCGTCGTGGCGGAGTCCGAAGAGATATGCGACGAAGCGCTCCGGCAGCTGGTTATCAAATGGGAGGTCCTGCCGCACGTCACAAACTTGCTAGAAGGAAGAAAGCCGGGCGCGTTTGTTATCCGCCCCGAGGAACGATCGACGCCTGCATTCGGCATGCCCGATCCGAACGCTACCCCCAACCCGCCGAAGGTGGGCAACGTCGCCTATTCAAACGTCGCGCAGGGCAATATTGAGGAGGGCTTCAGTCAGGCTGACCATATCATGGAATACGATATGTACATGCCTGCTTTTGCATCCGTGACCCCGAATCCGCCCGGTTCGCTCGCATGGTGGTCAAATGATCAGAGTTACCAGGGCGAGGGCAAGATGCTGCACATCGAGGGTGCTGTCCGGGAGCGGCTGCCGATTGCCCGGATGTATGAAACGCCGCTGGATATGGTCGTTCAGGAGAGCCTCTACATGGGCGGCCGCTACTGCGACTGGGGCCTCCGGCGGTCTCAGGAAATAACCCCGCTCCTGGCCAAAAGAACAGGCCGTCCTGTCCGCTGCGTCATGAACCGTGAGGAAACGTTTGAAGCCGTCATCATGAAGCAGCGTTATATGCACCTGAAGGTGGGTTTCACAAAGGAAGGCCTCATTACCGCCATCGATGATTTCTCCGTAGCAGACGGTGGCATCTGGGGCAGCTCCAGCTTCGGCCATGTGGGCGATCAGAAGCAGGGTCCGTATAACACACTGAAATGCAAAAACATTTCCCAGCGGATGGAGATCATTGATTCAAACCGCTGCAAAATGTGGGTCAGCGGCCAGCACACACCCTTCAACTGGGACATCGTAACGATCGCCCTGTATATGATCTCTGAAAAGCTTGGGAAAGACCCCATCGACATTGCGCGCCTCAATCTCCACGGACCGTCCTCCAAGGACGACCCCGATCCTGTCCCGAGCTTTGAGGTCTGTATCACAGCCGGCAAGAAGCTGATGAACTGGGATTGGCATCCCTCCGGCGCGAAAACGCTGCCCGACGGCCGGAAGCACGGCATGAGCTTCCGTTATCAGATGTGCCCCAGGCACTCCGTCTCAGGCTATAAATGCCGGCTCGAATTCCGCGACGGGGTCGTCCATATGCCAACACAGGGTCCTCTATTCGGTGCTTATATGGTCGAACCCAACGCGATGGTCGCAGCGGAGGAATTGGGCCTTAACTACGAAGATATAAAGGTTGATTTCCATTACACGGCGAAATTTTCGCCCGTCGGCGGCGGCTCGGACGGCTCCACAGCG
>CAZJCH010000368.1:1063-3087 GCA_964544005.1 uncultured Papillibacter sp. | reverse complement strand
AAAGACCGCGAACCATAAGAGCACCTCCCGGTATGACGGCGGTTTATACGACAGGCCGCGGGCCAAGTCATAAATAAACCCACATCATACATATCGATATATTTTCATAAGAGTATAATCGTAACTCAAAAAAATTTTTCATTTTGTAAATATTAACAATCAGCACTCTGCTGATTCAGTGCTTTTTGTAGTATTCTGATACTGAATAATGTTTTCTTTGTCAATCCTGCAGAACCATCCTCATCTCAAGTAAAATCCTCGAATGGATCTGTGACACGCGCGACTCGGATATCTGAAGGATTTTCGCGATATTCTTCATCGTCAGACCTTCGTAATAATGAAGGGTGATGACCATTTTTTCTCTGTCCGGCAGAGAATCCACAAGCTTTTTTAGTGCTTCGGTCATGACATCGTTTTCAATTTTCTGGTATGGATCATTTTTAGTGGGCTCAAGGAATTCGTCCGTTTCCTTTTCATAAAGCATGGATTCAAAGTACACAAGGTTGAACATGTGCGTTTTTTGCATGACTTTTTGAACGGCGCTTTCTTTGACGCCCAGATAATTTGCGATTTCACGCTCCGTCGGTTTCCTGTTGTACATGGCCTCAAGCGATTCATACGCCTGCTGAATGCCGCTGATTTTTTTGCGGAGGCTTGACGGCGCCCAGTCCTGTTTGCGCATGTAATCGATGATTTCGCCACGGATCCTGACCGTCGCATATGTCTGGAACTTGACGCCGAACGACCGGTCGAATTTATTGACGGCATCAATGAGGCCGAGGACACCGCAGCTCATCAGCTCATCCTTCTCACTGTAGTCCTTGTATTGCGGCATCAGCCGTTTTACGACAATTCCGACAATGTAAAGATAATGGGAGATGATTTTATTCTTGACTTCCGCGTCACCGGTACTAAAGTACTGCTCCCAAAGGTCATCAACGTTATCGAGTTCCTCTGTACCCATACCCTGACCCCAATCTGCCGCTGTGCGCCGGCGCATTCTTAATCTGAAAATCCTGACTGATAATAGTGTTTTGACGCACTTGAGCACTCTATTTAAGCTTTTTTATATTCTTATAAGTCAGCTTGTTCCGCTGGCTCAAAACGACAAGCTTGATAAGCGCATCCCTGGCCTTTTCGGGGATATCTTCAAATCGGACGCCGAGGAGATATCCGAATTCCTTATTCTTCGTGGAAACGCACCGGACGACTCTGCCTTTGACTTTCGGAATGACCTCGTTGATACCGAACAGGTTGAGACGGATGGTCATTTCCATCTCCTGACCGTATTCGCAGTCCTCGTTAAACCTGAGCAGCATGCCGAGCTCGGCGATATCGATCGTGTTTGTTTTCACCCATTTGCCGTCGGGGTATATATCGTTTAATTTTTTTCTCACGTTGACCGTCAAGTTCTCTCTGACGCGAAAAGCCTGCCTTCTCTGGACGCGCCGGACCTCATCACACGCCTGGATGTGGATGATAATGACGTTGGACGAGCTGTCAACCTTAGTCACGCGCGCCTCAAACATGTACAGCCCTCTGTCTGTCACACAGGATACCGATAATACCTCATCGGGCTTCAGAAAAACCTGCTGACCCTGCTTATAAGGTGCGGGGATTGTAAATGCGTCCTCGCCCGTCACCTCATCGATCGTTGTGGTAAAGGCATCCGCTTCGCTTATGATCCGGACTTCATTACCGCTCCTCAATATTTTGTCCAGTTTCAACGCTTTGCACCTCGATGCTTCGAATTCTCTGTAATTCCGGGCGAAAGCTAAGTTAGCTTGATGATGCTTTCGATTTGGAGTTCCATGCTTTGCTCGATCTCAGCGTAAGACAGGACGGTCAGATTCGGTGCGATCTGCTCGATCAGCTTCTTGAATCGCGGCCGGATCGCCGGTGCCGTCAGCGCAACAGCCTTTTTGCCCTGGATCGAAACCTTGTCGATAATATCTTTGGTGTTTATAAAGAGGCTCTGAAGCTGTGATGGTTCGAGCACCGTCACAATACCGGCGTCGGTGCGC
>CAZJCH010000368.1:0-1034 GCA_964544005.1 uncultured Papillibacter sp. | reverse complement strand
TTTTCAGCGATCAGCTGCTCGACTTTTGAATCGAGGGCTACAACAGCAACATCGTCGCCCGTCAAAAACCTGTTTGTAATAACCCTGGCCAGATTCTGTCGGACATATTCCGTCAGGTCGTCGGGGTTTTTTGTCATGCTGCCGTATTCCGCAAGCGTCTCGATAATCGTCGCAAGATTTTTTATCGGGATGTTTTCCCGCAAGAGGCGGACCAGTACCTTCTGAATATCGCCGTATGTAAACATTTTCGGCACAATTTCTTCCACGAGCGCCGGCTGCTGCTGGGCCAGATTCTCCATGAGCATCTGTACTTGCTGGCGGTTTATGAGCTCGCTGGCATGGGTCTTGATGACCTCCATCAGATGCGTCGTAATAACAGACGGGGGATCAATTGTAGTATACCCTAAAAGCTCCGCTTTTTCACGCTGTTTTTTTGTGATCCATAATGCCGGCAGCCCAAATGTCGGTTCGATCGTTTCGATACCGGTGATCGTTTCGTCGACTCCGTCGGAATTGATAGCCAGGTAGTGGTCCGGCATGACCTCGCCTCTGGCCACCTCGATGCCTTTGATCATGATCTTGTATTCGTTTGTACCCAGCCGTACATTGTCGCGCATCCGGATCGACGGCAGAATGATTCCGAGATCGATGGCGCACTGCCGGCGGATCATGATGATTCGGTCCAAAAGATCCCCGCCCAAACTCATATCGACCATCGGCACGATACCGTAGCCGAATTCAAGCTCCAATTGCTCCACCTGCAGGAGGTTCAGCACATTTTCGGGCTTGCGTTTTTCGTCGGCGCTTTCCTTCACTATGTCCTCGACAACGGCAGGCTTTTCCTTCTTTTTCTTGACGCTCCGCCGCTGATACAGCCCGAAGCCGATAAGGATGGCCGCGACGAAGAGCATCTGCATGACCGGGAAACCGGGAATAAGACACATAAGCAGAAGAATGCAGCCGCAGATCAGCATGGTATTTGGATTTGATAAAAGCTGCTTTGTCAGATCGACACCGAAGCTCCCCTCGGATGC
>CAZJCH010000367.1:0-3087 GCA_964544005.1 uncultured Papillibacter sp. | reverse complement strand
TTGTATTATATGATAATAAAGCACATAGAGCGGGGCAGAGTAACCGACAGAAAAAATGCCGAGAATGAAACAGGCGAGCACGCTAAAATGCCGGTACAGGATGTGATGATAAGATGCTAATGAAAATTGAAATTGATAAGGCAATCGAGATGCTTTGTGCGCGCACCGCGGCACCCGAAACGGAAATGGTCAAGCTGACGGATGCGCAGGGCAGGGTGCTGGCCGCGGATGTCAGAGCGGCCATACCGTCTCCGCCCTTTGACCGCAGCCCCTTCGACGGTTACGCTTTCCGCGGGGAAGACACCTTAACAGCGACGCCGGAGCACCCTGCTGTCTTAAGAATAACCGAGGAAATCCCAGCGGGGAAGGTATCCGGGTATGAGATAACGGCCGGTCACGCAGCGAAAATTTTAACCGGCGCGCCGATACCCAAGGGCGCTAACGCCACAATCAAATATGAAAACACCTCGTTCACATCGTCAGAGGTGAAGATATTCAGCCCTGTCAACCCCAACTCGGATATCATTTATGCCGGTGACGATGTCAAGGCCGGTGCGATCATCGCCGAGAAAGGTATGCTTCTCACGGCGCCGCATCTTGGGATCCTGGCAGGCCAGGGGTTTTCCGATGTATCAGTGTATAAAAAGCCGGTCGTTTACATCCTCAATACGGGCTCGGAGCTGACCGAGGTGGGTATGCCCCTGAGGCCCGCGATGATCTACAACAGCAATGTCTATACGCTGAGCGGGTACCTGAGGGATATGGGCGCCGAGCCGTATAGCGCCGGCGTCGTGGAGGACGACCCGGATGCCATAGCGTCAAAGATAACCGCCGCGCTTGATGCGTCCGACATGGTGATTACAACAGGCGGCGCATCTGTCGGCGATTATGACTGGGCAGTCACCTCCGCTTCGCTGCTTGGCGCGGAGATACTGTTCTGGAAGGTCAGCATGAAGCCCGGGGGATCGATCATGGCCGCCGCCAAGAACGGCAAGCTGATACTCAGCCTCAGCGGTAATCCGGGCGCCGCCGTACTCGGACTCCTCAGGATCGCACTGCCCTGTATCAGAAAGCTATGCGGAAGAACGGATATGACACTCCCCGCCGTCGACGTTCTGTTGAAAGAACCGCTGAAAAAATCGAGCCCGAAGCTGCGCCTTTTAAGAGGCCGGCTCGAGATTAAAGACGGAAAAGCTTATTTTGCAGAAAATGAAGGGCAGGGCAACGGTGCCGTTTATTCACTCCTCGGATGTGATCTGTTGGGAGAGATTGAAGCGGGCAGCCCGCCATTACCGGAAGGAACAAGGATTAAAGCGTATCTATTATGAAAATATTAAAAAAAAAGCAGGGGAACCCCGCTACGGGGATGGAATGCCATGAAAGATGATTTTGGGAGAGAGATATATTACCTCAGACTGTCGGTGACGGACTTGTGTAACCTCCGGTGCGTCTACTGCATGCCGGAGCGGGGTGTTGAGAAGTGCTGCCACAGCGATATCCTGTCCATTGAGGAGATCGAGGAGATCGTGCGTGCGACAGTGGACTGCGGCATTCGGAAGGTCCGCGTCACAGGCGGAGAGCCGCTTGTCCGGAAAGGAATCATTGAGATTTGCCGGCGTATCGCCTCGATTCCGCAGGTGCAGGAGCTCTGCATCACGACAAACGGCACGCTTTTACCGCAGTACGCGGAGCAGCTGAAGGAAGCGGGCGTATCGCGGCTCAACATCAGCCTTGACACGATGGACAGCGAGAAGTATGAGATGATCACCCGCACCGGCAGCCTCGACGACGTGCTCGGAGGAATCGACGCCGCGCTCCATGCCGGGTTTGACAACATAAAAATCAATACCGTTTTGATTGGGGGCGTCAATGACGCCGAAATACCCAGACTGCTTGAACTCACGCGGGATAGAAGCATCAACGTCCGGTTTATTGAGCTTATGCCAATCGGTGAATGCGCCGACTGGAGTAAAGAGCGGTTTATCAGCAATAATAAGGTGCTGGAGATGGTTCCGGAGCTTCGGGAAATCGGCTCTTCCGGTGTCGCTAAGCTGTACCGCCTGCCGGGCGGAACCGGCACGGTCGGGCTCATCAGTCCCATCAGCTCGCACTTCTGCCCAACGTGCAACCGCATCCGAGTGACGTCCGACGGGAAGCTCAAGCCCTGCCTCCACTCCTCCGGCGAGGTCAATCTGCGGGGTTTGCATGGACAGGAGCTTGTTGAATCGATTAAAGGCGCGATCCATTTTAAACCAAGGAAGCACCATCTTGATGAAGACGCCCGAAGCGGGTGCATCAGGAACATGAACGAGATCGGGGGTTAGAAAATTGTCTGAACTGACGCATTTCAACGATCAGGGGCGGGCAAAAATGGTCGATGTCAGCGCAAAGGAACAGACGCTGCGCACGGCTGTTGCCGGCGGAACGGTTACTTTAAATAAGGAGACGTTCGAGCTTGTCGAAGCCGGACGGATGAAAAAGGGTGACGTCCTCTCCGTCGCACAGGTGGCGGGGATTATGGCGGCGAAGCGCAATTCGGAGCTGATACCGATGTGCCACCCGCTCATGATCACCGGTGTCGATATATCCTTTACGCTTGACGGGGGAAAGCAAACGATCGAGATCACGGCGACAGTACGCTGCAAGGGCGAGACGGGCGTTGAGATGGAAGCGCTCACAGCAGTTTCCGTCACGGCGCTCACCATTTACGACATGTGCAAGGCTGTACAGAAGGATATCGTGATCGACAACATCCGCCTGATATCAAAGAGCGGCGGTAAAAGCGGAAATTATCACAGACAGGGAGAGAAGATATAAATGGCTGTTGTAACTGCGGTTTGTGTCAGCGAAAAAAAGGGCATCCAGAAGCGCGCTGTAGACAAAATTTCGGTTAAGAAAAACCTCGGCATTGAAGGAGACGCCCACGCGGGCGACTGGCACCGCCAGATCAGCCTTCTGGGCGAGGAAAGCGTCGATAAGATCCGGCCGCATTTCCCGAACCTGAAAGCCGGCGCCTTCGCGGAAAACCTCCTGACGAAGGGAATCACGCTTTACGAACTCCCGATCGGGACGAAGCTGCGCGTCGGG
>CAZJCH010000366.1:0-3095 GCA_964544005.1 uncultured Papillibacter sp. | reverse complement strand
CCGGCTGTTATGCTCCCGTATTTCGTGGGCCGCCTGCATTCCGTTGACACCGGGCATCAGCACATCCAGCAGCAGCAGATCATACTCGCCGCTTTCCATGGAGGCCAGAAGGTCTGTGGCATTCTGAAAGCTTGCATAGGTAAGCTCCGCCTTCCGCTCATGCCGGTACGTTTCCACCAGCGTCGCAATCTTTAGCAGCTCCAACTTATCATCGTCACAAATAGCAATCCTCATACTCCGCCTCTTCTGCGTAAATATGACACTATGTTACTATATCTTTTGGGTTTCATCAACCTCCCAAATACCGTTCAGGCCGAAATCGACTACCGTTCAGGCCAAGAACGGTTTTTGTATGTTTTTTTTGCTATGCTGATTCTGTTAAAAGCGGGAAAGGTGTGACGCTGTGTGCCCACTATAATCGCTGCCTTTATCGCGGGTATCTGTGCGGCGGGATTCATGACAATCTGGTTTAGAACAGCTCATAAAGAGCTTTCTGCAAAACGAAACGGCCTTGCCGATCTTGAGGGTCAGCTGCGCCTGCATACGCTGCTGTCCTCCCGGGCGAGAGAGGGGCCCGACGCGCAGCCTGCCGCCAAAATGCTGGAGACCAGCCGGATGCTCTGCCGTGAAGCGGCCAAAAGCTATAACCGCGTCCTGCGCAAACCCGTGAACCGTCTCCCGGCCTTGCTGATGGGTTTTCGGGCGGCGGATGAGACGGGCAGCCTCCCGGAATAAACGCGATTAATGACCGCGATAGCCCCGTGGTTTTAATACATAACAGAGCATGCAAACAAGATGAAGGAGAATTAGTTATGAGAATAAAAAAATGGTTGGCCGTGGTATGCGCGCTCGTGATGGTTTCCGCCCTGGCGGCCTGCGGCGGCGGCGAAAAAACAAATGCTGATCCTGATCAGGCGGCACCAGAAACCTCCGCGGCGTCTGACAATCAGGCGGCAGATGCGGATTATGAACAGCTCACTCACTTAATGACGACAACCGTGGCGCATGAAGATATGATCACCCAGGTAGGCGCTTTACGGGAACAGGTGATCAGCGGGGATGCGACCGAGGCAGAGCTGCTGGACGCCTACAAGCAGCTGTCGGATGATTCGCAGCTCCTTTTGAGCACGGTCCAGGCCGCACAATGGCAGTCAGAGTCCTATAGCGAACACGTGGCGCTGCTGACTGCGGCCGTCGAGGCGCTCGCGGAAAGCGAGCTGGCCAGCTACCAGTCCAGCGCCGACAACGACGAGTCGAAGCTGGAAGAAATCGAAGCACTCACGACGACATATCAAGAAAACATGGACGCGCTCTTCGACCTTCTGGGTGTGTAAGATTCAAAAAGGAGTAGATGGACAGGGCTTAAATCGTCTATCTGCTCTTTTTACATAAGATGAGTCTTTGATTTAACAATGTGTGCCGCCGGCACGGCGGCACGGAATGGATGATGATCATGAAAAAAATATTTTCCGCTCTCTTGGCTCTTTGTATGCTTCTTTCTCTTGCCGCCTGCGGTGGCAAGGACGTCACCGCGCCGGCTTCAGAGACCCCGGCAGCATCAGAACCCCCGGCGGCATCTGAAACTGAAGCAAGCGCTGATTGGGCCGTCTACTGGTATCTCTGCGGCAGCGACCTTGAATCCGGCGGCGGCTTTGCTTCCGGCGATCTTAATGAGCTGCTGGAGGTCAAGCTGCCAGAAAACGTGAAGGTCGTCATTGAAACAGGCGGCTCCGCAGCCTGGCAAAACGATTACGTGGACGCGTCAAAGCTCCAGCGGTTCGTGTACGACAGCGAAGGCCTGACACTGGTAGACGAGCAGCCCTCGGCCAGCATGGGCGACGCGCAAACGCTCGCAGACTTCCTGTCTTTCGCCAAAGCGAACTATCCCGCCGATAAAACGGCGGTGGTATTCTGGAACCACGGTGGCGGCTCCGTTACCGGCGCGGCCTTTGACGAGCTGTACGGCAACGATTCCCTGACGCTTGACGAGATGTATTCAGCTTTTTCCGGCGTGTGGGAGGTCTCGGCTGAAAACCAGCCATTGGAGATGATCGGCTTTGACACCTGCCTCATGGCCACAGTGGATGTTGCCGCAACCTTTTCCGACATTGCCAAATACATGGTCGGCTCCGAGGAAACGGAGCCCGCCAACGGCTGGTATTACTCCCGGTGGGTGGGTGCACTGGCCGAAGATCCCAGCCTGGACGGCGCTGCCCTTGGGCAGATCATCTGCGACAGCTATTATGCAGGCTGCGAGGCAGTCGGCACCGAGCAGAATGCCACCCTGTCTCTGACCGATCTGTCAAAAATCGGGCATCTGCTGGAGGCCTACGATACCTATGGCGCGGAATGCCTGGCCGCGGCCATAAATGACCCCGCCTTCTTCTCCCAATTCGCCCGTACCGCTTATCAGAGCGAGAATTATGGCGGTAACACCAAGGAGCAGGGCTATACCAACATGGTTGACCTGGGAGATCTCGCCAGGCAGACCGCCGGCATGGTCGCCTCGTCGCAAAATGTGCTTTCTGCACTGGATGAATGCGTGCTTTATCAGGTGGGCGGCCCCTACCGCGCCCAGGCCAGCGGACTCTCATGTTATTACTCTTATAACGGCGACACCGATGACTTCATGGGTTATGCCGCCCTCGGCGCAGGAACGGCATTTAAGTATTACTACGCCTACGGACTGACCGGCGAGCTGGACGACGCCGGCATGTCATACATAGCAGATATGGATTTCACAGAGCTGCCGGAGATTCAGAATCTCACCACAGCAGGCTGGGACGGCGCGCCCCTGGATGTGGACGACGCGGGCACCGCTTCGTTAACATTGGGCCCTGACGCGCAGAACACCCTGGCGGGCATCGGCTTCCAGCTCTACTACGTCAACGAGGAAAACGACACCATGATGCTGCTGGGGACGGACAACGACATGACCGCCGATTGGGAAAACGGTGTCTTCTTTGATAACTTTCGCGGTGTATGGGGCGCTATTGACAGCTGCCTTGTGTATATGGAACTGAGCGATGAGGGCGAGGATTATAATCTCTACTCCGTGCCGGTGCTGTTAAACGGCGAGGAATACAACCTCCAGG
>CAZJCH010000365.1:0-3120 GCA_964544005.1 uncultured Papillibacter sp. | reverse complement strand
ATCTCGCGCAGCTGCGCCGAATCCAGAAGCTTCACGATGATGCCTCCCCTGGTAAATTACATTAAACCTGGCTTTATTATATTTCAATTCCCTGTTATAGTCAATTTTTAGTTGCCATAAACGAAATAATGTGATATATATATTAAGATAATATCTATATGTCAAATATATTTCAAAGCGATGATCGGGAAAATAGCGTGAGCATCCGTCGAAGACGATGCTCTTTTAGACGCCGCAGAGAGGGGATGCCGCCGGCTGAAAGCGCCCCGCGTTTATTGCGCTTGGTTCGCCCGTGAGCTCCGGCCAATCACCGGCGTGTTGTCACGTTACAGACAAAAAGTGCGGCAAAAGGTCTGTATGCAGTGCCCTTAGCCGAATTTGGGTGGTACCGCGGAAGCATGTCTTTCGTCCCTTTGCCTCGCGAAGCGAGACAATTTGGGAGGAAGGGCTTTTTTATTCTCCTCGCCTTTATAGGGGCGAACCTTGTGTTCGCCCTGTTACGGAATGCACTGCATACCGGCGGAGGGCAGACACAAGGTCTGCCCCTACGATAGGATAGCAACGACAAAGACATTTTAATACAGGAGTGGGACTCTATGAAAGAGCAATTGGAAAAACTTAAAATCGAGGCCAGGGCGGCGCTGGAGGCAGCAGCCGACCGCACCGCGCTGGAGAGCGTGCGCGTGCGGTTTTTGGGCAAAAAGGGTGAGCTGACGGCAATCCTCAAGCAGATGGGCGGTCTGTCGGCGGAGGAGCGGCCCGTTATCGGACAGCTCGCCAATCAGGTCCGGACGGAGATCGAGGAAGCCGTCGAAGAGCGTGACGCGCTGATCGAGGAGAAGGAACTGACGGCGCGGCTTATAAGCGAAGCCTTGGATGTGACGATCCCGGGGACGAAGGTCTTGCTCGGGCACCGCCATCCGATGTCGATCGTGCTCGACGAAGCAAAGGACATCTTCATCGGAATGGGCTTTTCCATCGCGGAAGGACCCGAGGTGGAGCTCTCCGTGTACGATTTTGATAAATTGAATATACCCGTCGGCCACACAGTCCGCGAGTGGCAGGACACCTTCTATATTACCGAGGACGAATCCGTCCATCTGCGCTGTCAGACATCGCCCGTGCAGGTGCGGGTTATGGAAAAGCAGAAACCGCCCATCCGCATTATCTCGCCGGGACGCGTGTACCGCAAGGACGATGTAGACGCGACGCACTCGCCGATGTTCCATCAGATTGAAGGTCTTGTCGTCGACAAGGGGATCACCATGGGGAATCTCAAGGGGACGCTCAACGCGCTCGTAAAAAGGCTCTATGGAGAACACACGGCCACACGCTTCCGCCCGCACCATTTCCCGTTCACGGAGCCGTCCTGCGAGGTCGACGTGCGGTGCTTTGCCTGCGGCGGCAGCGGCTGTCGTGTCTGCAAGGGAGAGGGGTGGATCGAGCTTTTGGGCGCCGGCATGGTCCATCCGAAGGTGCTGGCCGGCTGCGGCATTGATCCGGATGTCTATTCCGGCTTCGCGTTCGGCGTCGGGCTCGACCGCATGACAATGCTCCGCTACAGCATCGACGACATGCGCCTGCTGTTTGAAAACGACATGCGGTTCCTTTCACAGTTCTAGGAGGTTACAAAGATGAATTTATCGAGAAAATGGCTGTCGGTTTATACCGATATCACGGCGTCTTCAAAGGAGTATGCCGATAAAATGACACTATCCGGCTCCAAGGTCGAAACGACGCATGAGCCGTCTGAGGAGATTAAAAACGTTGTCGTCGGGCGCGTTCATACGATCGAACACCATCCCGACTCCGACCACCTGTGGGTCTGTCAGATGGACGTGGGCGCACCGGAGCCTGTCCAGATCGTGACAGGGGCGCAGAACGTCCGGGCGGGAGACCTCGTCCCCGTGGCACTGCATAAATCCATCCTGCCGTGCGGGAAGAAGATCGAGAAGGGGAAGCTCCGCGGCGTGCTGTCAAACGGCATGCTCTGCTCGCTGGAGGAATTAAACCTTGATAAGCATGATTTCCCGTATGCGGAGGAGGACGGCATTTTAGTACTGCAGGAGGACTGCAAGCCCGGCGATGATATCAAACCCATTATCGGCGCCGACGACAGTATTGTCGAGTTTGAAATCACAAACAACCGGCCAGACTGTCTGTCCGTCATCGGCCTGGCGCGGGAGAGCGCCGTCACGTTTGATACCGAGCTGCATGTTCCGGAGCCGAAGGTCAAAGGCTGCGGCGGCGATATCAACGCGCACCTGTCAATCGAGATACAAAACGCCGAGCTTTGCCCGCGGTATACCGCGCGCATGGTGAAAAACATCAAAATAGAGCCGTCGCCGCTCTGGATGCGCCAGCGCCTGCGCGCCGCCGGCGTGCGCCCGATTAACAACATCGTCGACATCACTAACTACGTGATGCTGGAATATGGCCAGCCGATGCACGCCTTTGATTATGCCTGTCTCGACGGAGGCAAAATCGTCGTCCGGACAGCGAAGGCCGGCGAAACGATGAACACGCTGGACGGGACGCCCCGCGCGCTCACGCCCGACATGCTCGTTATCGCCGACGCCGCTAAGCCTGTCGGTGTGGCCGGCGTCATGGGCGGCGAAAACAGCGAAATTACCGAAAATACGAAATATGCCGTTTTCGAGTCGGCGAATTTCAACGGCATCTCCATCCGCAAAACAGCAATCGCCCTCGGCATGCGCACCGACGCGTCATCGCGGTTCGAGAAAGGGCTTGACCCTGAAAATACGCTGAGGGCCGTGCAGCGCGCCTGCGAGCTCGTGGAAGAGCTGGGCGCCGGCGAGGTCGTCGACGGCGTCATTGACGTGACAGCGAAAAAATATGTCCCGTGCACGCTTCGGCTGGAGCCCGAGAAAATCAACCGGCTCCTCGGCGCGGATATCCCTGTCGATTTCATGGTTTCGACGCTAGTTAAACTCGGATTCGCGGTGAATAAAGAGACAGTAACAGTCCCGACCTGGCGGAGCGATATCGAGCATTACTCGGACCTCGCCGAGGAGGCCGCCCGCTTTTACGGCTATAATGTCATAGAGCCAACCATGTTCGGAAGTGGAAATTCCGCAGGGGAAACCGTCACCGGCGGCT
>CAZJCH010000364.1:0-3134 GCA_964544005.1 uncultured Papillibacter sp. | reverse complement strand
GTCGGGCCCACAATATAACCGATATCCGTTCCAATATAATTTGTGTTGCTTGCAGCGCCGCGTTTATTGTTCGGTACGAGCTGCATGCAAAGAGTCATGAGAAGAGGAATACATATACCGTATCCGAAAGCGCTGACAACGCCGGCAATTAAGAACATGCATAGTGTGTCGGCTAAGCTGATCAGGACGAATGACACACCAAACAGCACTAAGCCCGGAATAATAGCTTTGTCAGCACCGTATTTATCTGCAACTTTACCGCTGATCGGCCGGGACGCCAGCAGAGCTAGCGCATATGCCGTAAAATACAGGCCGATATTGGTAATACCGCGCAACCCGCCATAAATAACGATGAAAAAATTAATGCTGCTGAATGCTATCGTAATAAGCATTGTGAGAACAGTCGGCGTTATCACCTCAGTGACAACTATTCGTTTGAGTTGAATCTTGAATTTGGATTTTTTCGGAGGGGCATTCGATTTGAGCTGAAGCGCCAAAAGAAAGCCTACAAAAACAAATGCCGCAACAATCAAAAACGTCGCGTTGTAACCGACGGCATCAACCAGAGCCAGCGCAACTGTCGGCCCGATTGCTGTTGAAATCGCTTGATTCAGTGAAAAAATACCCAAGCCCGATGCCAATCTGCTTTCCGGAAGCGCGCTGCTTGCCATCGCCATGCTTAAAGGCGCCGCAATTCCTATTCCCATGCCGTGGAACAGTCGGGAAATAATAACTATAACAACACTTCTCGAAAAGCCGTAACCGATAAACGCCAGAACAACAATTCCAAGGGCAAAGGATAGCAGCTTGTTTTTCTTATAATAATCCATAGCGGAGCCAGAAAAGGGCCGTAATCCAAACGATGAGATGGCAAACATACTTGACACAATGCCGACAAGGGCTGCTGTCGCTCCCAGGCTGTCCGTATATTTAGGAACCAGGGTATTCATCATAAAGTGACCCATATTAAACACTGAAGTAATAATTGCCACATGTATAAATTTGGGATTCCAGATTTTTTCGACATTACTCTTTTTAATCATCTTTTATTCTATCTCAATAGCCATATTTGTTTATATTATTAAGTATAGGAATTAAGCATACTCTTGTAAACTGTAATATACAACAAATTACTTCAATTCATTCAAATGCTTTCAATTATATCCACCAGATATTCGGAAGAATCAGGTCGACGGTAAACACCACGCCGCAATCAGGGAGTCATCTCCAACGGCTGTTTGGTACCGTCTGTCATAATAAGCTCCGCGGACTTGGGAGACGCGGCTGAAGGGTATGTGAAATCAACAGCGCCTCCGAAAACCGAGGGTTTCGGAAGCGCTTATATCTATGTTGTTAACTGCAAAAAACGTTTATGGGAATATCAATATGTATCAATTATTCAAGCGGCAGCGGGAAAAATTCTCTGACGACCTCCAGAAAAATTCTGGAACATGGATTTTTGCTTTGCTTTGGCCACGCGCAAACATAATCGATTTCGAGACCTTCCTGGTCAAGCGGTATGACATCGACCGCATCCGGCAGAAAAGCTCTTGTCAAACCCATAGGCAGTATGGAAACGCCGAGCCCCGAACCAACTGAGATCAGAACGGACTCCGCCTTATCATAACGATGGATGATCTTTGGTATTGTGTTATGGGCAGTGCAGACTTCCATGACTTTGCTGTAGAGCTGGGGGCTTTCAGGCTGAGAAATCATAATGAATTTCTCCTGAAACAGCTTGTTGAAATCCAGCTTGTCCTGTGCCAATCTATGACCTTTCGGCACAACAAGCACGAGCTTGTCTCTGTGCGTTACAACATAATCAAGGCGCCCATCCTTGGGAAGCATTGTGAGATGCGCAAAGTGAAAATCGAATCTGTTCTCCATCATTGCCAGCGCTTGTGCTTTGCCGGTGTTCTGGGTAATGTCAATCATGATATCGGGATACTGGGTGGAAAATACAGACAGTATTGATGCCAGAGTGCGGCTTGTGGTGGAAACGGTCGCAATGGAGAGATATCCCGTCCGTCCGCTATGGACCTGGTCAACCATATCGGAGGCCTTTGCCGCCATATCCACGAGATCAATCGCATACGGTAAAAATGTCTCACCCTCAGGTGTCAGAGAAACGTCTCGGTTCGTCCGAGCGAAAAGTTTCGCTTTGAGTTGTGTTTCCAGTTCAAGTATGCTCCGGCTGATTTTCGGCTGGGGCACATTGTTTTGTCGGGCCGCTTCGGAAAAGTTCAGAAGCTGCGCCACGGATATGAAATATTTCAAATCCTCAATTTCCAATGTTGTACCCCCTACGCTTCCGGTTATATGGAGGATTATAGCACCTGTTATTACCACGGTCAAGCATGCGGATACTCGGGGCAAGCTGATAAAACGGGGTGTAGTTATTCATTTTTTGAATAGCACTATTCAATTTCTACAAACTTTCGGCTCATTTTTTGATAATTGTATGCTACATATTGCGGTTGATTTCTATCATGTAAGGTGTTACTATTTAAAAATAGAATAGTATAAATCAATAATTATCATAATCTCATGGCATAATGCAGACCGCTTTTTTTCTTGTTCTCCAGAAAAACTGTTGTTAGTCAATTGCACGCAAGTGCAATCTAAATATAAATCACGAAGGGAGAGAATCTCGTGTCAGAAAACAAAATATCCAAGGCGATACCCGGCACAGCACCCCCGCCGGTAGGAGCCGACAAGACCGTTGTAAAGGCAATCAACCTGAGCGGCGGCATTTTCGGCGCCTGCCCCGCCCATGTCGATGTCAAGGACGGGAAAGTCGTCCGCATCAGACCGCTGCATTATGACTCGAAGTACGATTACGACAGCTTCAATCCATGGGAGATGGAACGCAACGGCGTAAAATTCAAGCCTCTGAGTAAGTCAGTCCCACCCCCATGGGGCCTGGCATACAAAAAGAGGACATACTCACCGAACCGTGTGCCCTACCCGATGAAACGCGTCGACTGGGATCCAAACGGCGAGCGCAACCCCCAAAACCGCGGCTCCAGTAAGTTCGAGCGCATTTCCTGGGATGAGGCGACAGATCTCATCGCCTCCGAAATCAAGCGTATACATAAGGAATACGGCCCCCTGGCAATCCTGGTTCAGGCCGA
>CAZJCH010000363.1:0-3165 GCA_964544005.1 uncultured Papillibacter sp. | reverse complement strand
TTCCTCCTGCCCCCCACCAGCACGGCGTTCCTCGCCGCGGCGGCCCCCATCGCAGCCGAGTACGGCTACCTCCTGATCGGCGCTGAAGGCGGAAGCAAAACACTCAGAGAAACGCTTGACAAATATCCGGATTTCTTTTCAACCCTCAGCTATAGCGAGACCCAGGTACCCGCTCAGGCTAAACTCTTTAAAGATCTGGGCGTCAAGTCCGTCTACATATGCTATATTCAGGATTCGCACGGCATCGAGTATAACGAGGATGCGACAGTATCCTTTAAAGAAGCCGGCATAGAAATCATCGCTCAGGAGAGCCTGCCGCCGGATCTGGCGGATATGACGCCGACCATGAACAACGCCAAGGCCTCAGGGGCGGATGCGTTTATCGTATACTCCTATCCCCAGCACTCCTTCCCGGCTATTGAAATTTCCAAAGCCATCAACTATAACCCGAAGATCTTCGTGGGCGGCCCGGGCGTCTGCTACGATCTGGTCAAGCTGGCCTGCGGCGGCGACGCCGGCGTCGAAGGCGTCATGTTCGAGGGCGCGTGGAACAAGAAGAGCTCTCCGGAGCTGGCAGCCTTTGCCGAGAAGATCGCGGCGGCCAACAAGGACGATCCGAATTTCACAATGGACTGGTGGGGACACGCCCCGTATTATTCCGGCCTGCAGGTTCTGCAGGAAGCCATCGAGAAAGCGGGAACGCTGGACCATAAGAAACTCTCCGCTTATATCAAGGCCAATCACTTCACAACGGTACTGGGCGATACGTTCTTCACCAATCAGGAGCTTGACCCGTCCTGCTATAAGGGACAGATCGGCCAGTGGCAGAACGGCTACCCAGAGGTTGTCGACGCAGACTCGTTCAGGACTGCGGATCCGATCTACCCGAAACCCGCCTGGGCACCTGCTGGCTGACGATGGAAAGCTTATAGATGGAAAGCTTATAACTGTATTGTAATATAT
Source organism: uncultured Papillibacter sp. (assembly GCA_964544005.1). Lineage (GTDB taxonomy): Bacteria > Bacillota > Clostridia > Oscillospirales > Oscillospiraceae > Sporobacter. The sequence continues at coordinate 2,202 of CAZJCH010000363.1, read as the reverse complement.
AATTGATGAGCAGGCTGTCTAAGGGAGCAAGCGGTATGTCATTGACCTTAGACAGCCTGCACTACATATGGACACGGTTTGATCAGATCATCCCACGTGTCAAATGGCAGACCCCCGATTTCCACAGATAGGAGCATATATATGATTACCGTACTCAATATTATTATCAGCGGTTTGATCATGGGCGGCATCTATGCGCTGATCTCCATGGGCCTGAGCCTGCAGTACGGCGTTGCCAGGATTCTGAACGTCACACACGGTGAGTTTATCATGATGGCGGCATTCCTCACGTGGGTCATGGTTTCTACGGCCGGCATCAATCCTTTGCTGGCCCTTGTCATCTGCTGCCCTGTTACATTTCTTGTCGGTTATCTCCTGCACATTACAATCTTCAGGTGGCTGAAGAAGTCTTCAATTGTAACGACCGTATTTGAGAGCAATGCCATGCTGGTTTGCTTTGGCCTGATGTTTATTATGTCAAACGCCGCTATGCAGATATGGGGTTCTAATAACAGAGGGTATCAATTCCTGCAGACTTCGGTCGATTTCGCTGGGACTGCAACGCCGGCCAACCGTCTTGTCGTCCTTGCTATTGCGTTGGTGGTCAGCTTCCTGTTCTATGTCTTTCTGACCCGTTCGCGTATGGGGAAATCAATCAGAGCTGCAAGCCAGGACGCCACGGCGGCAGGCATGATGGGCGCTAAAATCAACAGGGTGATGGCCATTTGCTTTGGTATCGGTGCCCTGCTGGCCGGTATAGCCGGCTCTCTTCTCAGCATGATCCAGCAAATCTACACAAGTATGGGCATGCAATACACGGCCATCGCCCTGATCGTTGTTGTTCTGGGAGGTATGGGCAGTATCCCGGGCAGCATGATCGGCGGCTTTATCCTCGGTATGGTCGGGAGCTTGGTCAGCTATCTCGACCAGAGCTTGGCCATGGTGGCTTTCTACGTGATCATACTGGCGCTGCTGCTGGTGAGGCCAAAAGGGCTGTTAGGGAGGTAATGATATGAATTTTGTCAAATCCAGAGGCCTGACGCTTAAAAAAGCGGTATCCCCGGCAGCAGCAGTTCTTGCACTCATTGTGGTCGGCCTGATCCCGAGCTTTAATCCCGGTCCCGTGCCGGCATATCTGACGATTTCATCCGTCACGATCATCTTTTATATCATAATGTCCGTCAGCTGGAGTATTTTCTCAGGTCCGACAGGATATGTTTCTCTGGCATCAGCTGCGTTTTACGGTGTCGGCATCTATATGTCCGTGATGTTCGGTGGCAGCATGCCGCTTCCCGCGCTCATGCTCTTGGGCGGCGCAGCCAGCTTCGTCCTTGCGGCACTTGTCGGTGCCATCACGCTCCGGCTGCGGGGCGTCTATTTCACGATTTTCACTTTCGGCCTTGTCCAGCTCCTGATCAGTCTGGTCTTGTGGTATGAAGTCAAGATCAATAATGTGGTTGTCCGTACTATCCCATCTGTTGGCTACAATACGGTTTTTTATGGCCTCTTTGTCCTCATGATCCTCGTTATCCTTGCAGCAATTTTCATCAAGCGCTCCAGATTCGGAATGGCGCTCACGAGTATCGGCGAATGCGAGGACGCCGCGGCGCACGTTGGGGTTAACACGACGCTTGTGAAGGTCATTGCCTTTGCGGTAACCGCTTTTGTCATGGGGGCCGCCGGCGCAGCCAGGGCGACGATAATGATATCTATCAAGCCGGAGATCGCATTCAACGTTTTAGAGTCATTCCTGCCTGTCCTGATGGTCATATTCGGCGGCGCACGAAGCATTTTAGGGCCGGTCGTCGGTGCGGTGGTTTTTTCGGTTCTGAAGGAACAGCTGATCACAAAATGGCCGAAATGGTATATGATCATTTTCGGAACAGTCATGATCCTGGCGATATTGCTGCTGCCTAAAGGCATCATCGGGGCCATCAAGGAGGTACCCGGTATTGCCAAAAAACTGCTCCTGCTCCTAATGACCTTGATTTTTGCGGGGGTCGGATACGCTGTCAACCTGATTTTGGCGACGTCCGGAGTTGGAATCAGCGGACTTGTTTTCGCGCTTCTGTTCGGAATCGTCGGCTTCATCATCTCTGTTCAGTTGTTAAAATACTTAATGAATAAGGGACGGAAGGAGGCGAAGAACGATGCCAATGCTTGAAGCAACGGGTGTCAGCAAGGCGTTCGGGGGCCTTACAG
>CAZJCH010000362.1:0-3167 GCA_964544005.1 uncultured Papillibacter sp. | reverse complement strand
CGTTGAAGCCCCGCTGGGAGAACAAGGAAACCGGAGCGGTAGGTCAATTGTAATTTTACAGCACCGCCCAAATGATGAAAGTCGCCGAATCCTGAATAAAAGAATGTCGGCGGCTTTCCGCATGACATGTTTCTGTTGGACAAAACGCTGTCTTAGATATATACTGAAACACAAGGAATACCATATTACTATTATAGGAGGCGAAGACCATGGCGGACATGCCCATCATTAAAAATCTTAAAAGAGAAGAAAACGTATTTGAGCTCAAACCCTGGCGATCAATTCACAAGACGATTACAAAACCCATGGTGACAGGCGCGGGCCCGATGGAAATTAAGGATTCTGCCCTGGCCATGGGATTTGCGCACATCACGGCGCCCGATGTACTCGGCAGCCCCACGCATGTTCACCCGTTCGACCAATGGATATACCTTATCGGCGCTGAGGATTTCTCTGAATTTGATGCCGATATCGAGTTCACCCTGGGTGATGAGATACTCCATATAAATTATCCCTGCTACATTTTTATTCCCAAAGGCGTCAAGCACTGTCCTTTGGATATCAAGCGCGTCGGGAAACCTTTTATTTTCGTCGATGCCAGCATTACTCAGGAAGCATCTGTTCGCCCAGATTCAGTAGCCAGCACGAAACGTCCCACCTATCAAGCTCTTAATAACAAGGATTGAGACAGCTGGAGAATCGCACGGAAAAGCATTGACTGGCAACGCTGAGAGTGCAAGCCTAAAAGGCCCCAACCGTCATGAAGAGGAAAACTTTAATCTGCTGACTATTAGAGGTAGCGTTAATTCGCTGCCTCTGAATTTTTTACTACTATCCAATTGTATTGCTCGTTTCCACCTTCGGAGGTAACATCCGCTTTTTTGATTTTTTAGTATTGGAAAAGATCTGAGAAGATGGTAAATTTGTTTACAACAGCACTGTTCATCAAAAAGCCGTCAGGGCTACAGGAGGATTACAAAGATGATACGAAAATTCCCGCACTTAAGCAGCCCGATCCGGATTGGAAACGTCACCTTCCGCAACCGCATGGCCGCGGCGCCGATGGGCGGCACTGACATAACGACGGAGGGCTCCATTGGACGGAGAAGCACCGCTTTTTTTGAGCTTCGGGCAAAAGGCGGCGCTGCGGCTGTCACGGTCAGCGAGCTGATTGTCCACCCTGAAACCGACGCTTCTCAGATGTTTCACATCGGCCTTGAAACACCGGGCTCACTGAGCGGCTTTGCCTATACAGCCGACGCCATCAGGCGACATGGCGCTATTCCCAGCATTGAACTCTCCCACGGAGGTCGTTTTGCCGCCCTTGGGCTCCCTTCAATCAAATACGGACCCAGCGCAGGACAGGAAGCAGACGGGTCTGTCGTGCAAGAGCTGACGCTGGAGAAGATTCGGGAGATCGTTACCGCTTATGGCCGGGCGGCGGGGCTTGCCAAGCGCGCCGGTTTTGAGATGGTGATGGTCCACGGGGGGCACAGCTGGCTGATCAATCAGTTCTTCTCTCCCTGCTACAATCACCGTACGGATGCTTACGGCGGGAAGCTGGAAAATCGGTGCCGTTTCGCCCTTGAGGTGCTTGAGAGTGTGCGCGATGCCGTTGGACCCGGGTTCCCCATAGAGTTCCGCATGAGCGGCGTGGAGTCGCTCGACGGCGGATACGGTCTGGATACCGCGGTAGAAATTGCACAAATCATCGAACCCCATATCGACCTGCTCCATGTTTCCGCCGGTTCTCATTTCAACGGCTTTGACGTGACGCATCCGTCCATGTTCTCACCCCACGGCGTTAACGTTTATCTGGCCGCGGAAATTAAAAAGCATGTCTCAGTCCCCGTCGCAACAGTAGGGGCTCTCGGCGACCCCGACCGGATGGAGGAGATCGTCGCGTCCGGCCAGGCAGACGTGGTTTACATGGCACGCGCGCTGCTGGCGGACCCTTATCTGCCGTGGAAGGTTATGGGTAACCGCGAGGAGGAAATCATCCGTTGTATGCGCTGCTATACCTGTATGGCCGAGCGGGGAGTGACGAAGACGCGCCGATGCGCCCTAAATCCGCAGATTGGGCATGAGATAGAGGGATTCCGGATACAGCCTGCCCCCAAGCGGCAAAAGGTTCTTATCGCCGGCGGCGGCCCAGGCGGGTTGGAGGCGGCGTTGATCGCCGCACAGTGCGGACACAAAACAATACTCTGCGAGAAAACAGAACGGCTGGGCGGCTTACCGAACTGCGAGGAAGGCGTTCCATTCAAGGAGGCGATGTTCGGCTTCGCGAAAACTATGGAGCACCTGCTGCGCCGGGAGGGCGTCGAAATCCGCCTGAACACACCGGTCACAGCCGCTTATGCCGAGGAGGAAAATGCGGACGTTCTTATTTGCGCCGTGGGCTCCGAACCGCTCGTGCCCCCGCTGCAGGGCATAGACGGCAGGAATGTGGTCCCGGTCAGCGCGCTGCCCGCTCGCAGGAAAGATATCGGACAGAAAGTCATTGTCCTCGGCGGGGGCCTTGCCGGCTGCGAAACGGCGGTGCACCTGGCAGACCTGGGAAAGGTCGTCGTGCTCGTTGAGATGCGGGATACACTCGCCCCGGACGCCAATCATTTTCAAGGCGGCATTCTTCTGGAACGGCTTAGGGGACGTGTTGAAATAAAGCTTGGTTATAAGGGGATTCGCATAACCGAAGCCGGACTGTATTGTATGAGTCCGGATGGCAACGAGGCGTTCATTTGTGCCGATACCGTTATATTGGCTGCCGGTCAGCGCCCCAATAGAAGGGACGCGGATGCTCTGCTGGATGCCGCCCCGCGGGTGTATCAGATCGGAGACTGCGTCGCCCCGCGGGACATGACGGCGGCCATCTATCAGGGATACCACGCGGCTATGGATGTATAGCAACCGTTACAATAAAAGAAAACCCATTCCTGCATCGTGATGCGCAGGCCGTCTCTTCATTTGGCTTGACATCAGCATTATGAATGATACCAGATTCACCCAAAGGTTTGATAACCGACTAAACGTAAATACAACATAATTTTGCGTGATGTTACGCTTCGGCAACCAGAAAAAGCTCTGATTAGAATCAGGGCTTTTTCGTTGCTTTTATAGCTTCAGCGTATTTAACCACCGGCTCTGCCGGTGAGGGTAAAAATCTT
>CAZJCH010000361.1:0-3188 GCA_964544005.1 uncultured Papillibacter sp. | reverse complement strand
CTTCTTTATTGTCTATGAGCTTAGGCACAAGCACCCGATGCTGAACGTGCGGCTTTTTAAAAACCGCGTCTTCGCCGCCAGCAACAGCGCCGCGCTCTTTATTTATATGGCGCAGTTCATGCTCGTCTTCCTCTCGCCGTTTTACCTGCAGGAGCTCCGGCAGTTCGCACCGGACTACGCGGGCCTTTTATACCTCCCGATGCCGCTGGCGTCCATGATGATCGCGCCCATCAGCGGTATCCTGTCCGACCGTGTCGACAGCCGGTTTATAAGCGCGGCCGGGGCGCTCATCATGGCGGCCGGCCTCTTGATGCTGGGCATGATGGACACCGCCACACCGGTCACCTACATCATGGCGTCCATGGCGGTGACAGGCTTCGGGTTCGGGCTCTTCCAGACGCCCAACAGCAGCGCCATCATGGGCAACATCCCCGTCCAAAACCGGGGCACAGCGTCCGGCACGCAGGCGCTGATGCGCAATATCGGCATGGCGCTTGGTGTCGCTGTCTCCGGCGCGCTTTTCGGCTTTTTCAAAGGCGCGGGGCAGGCGACTCTTGAGGCATCCGGTCAGACCGGCGCGCAGCTGGCGGATTCGGTTTTTGTCTACGCATTTCACATGACGCTGTATGCTGCCGTCGCTGCCGCCGTCCTCTCCATGATTTCCTCCCTCATCAAGGGAAAGGTCCTGACTGAAAAAGAGAAAAAGACGAAACAGGTCTTATAATTATAAGGCTTGTTTACAAAATATTCATTTTTCCGGAACATTATTTGATGCAGAGCGTCATTATTATGTTAGCAATGATTACCTTAGGAGGCAGACATATGGAAGAACTGAAAAGCGCAGCCGGGCCGGCGATCATGGAACCTCAGCTGAAAAAGCGGAAAAAGAAGAAGAAAGCGGTCAGAATCATCGTCACGATCCTGATCATTTTGATTGTCCTGGCCGGTATCGCTTTCGGGCTGTACAAGCTTTTTTACGAAAAAGAGGAAGAGAAGCAGATATTGACAGATGTTGTCCAGAGGGGCTCAATCTCGAGTATGGTCACCGGCAGCGGCCTGACGAAGTCCATGGATTCCGCGTCGATCACCCTGTCGTCCGCCGGCACCGTTTTGGAGGTGTTCGTCAAGGATGGCGACATGGTCTTTCAGGGAGACCCGCTTTATACAATCGACAACACGGAGGCGCTGGCTGCCGTCGATGATGCGCGAAAGGTTGTCGAAAATTATGAAAAGCAGCTCCAGGCGATATACGACGCTGATGCTTACCTGGCCATAACAGCAGATTACAGCGGGACGCTTCTTGATACTGCCGAAATCGACGTCGGCGACGCCGTCGGCACGGGGCAGAAGATTGCAACGCTTGTCGACGACAGCAAAATGAAGCTTACCCTCTATTTCAACTACGCCTATCAGGATGTCATTAGCAAAGGCCAGACGGCCGTTGTCTCCATTCCCTCCACGATGAGCCAGCTGAGCGGCACGGTGTCGGAGATCAATTATGTCAAAAAAATCACGCCGGAAGGCGCCATCCTATTCCAGGCTGTCATTACATTGGACAATCCCGGTACGCTCACTGCCGACATGGGCGCGACAGCCGTCCTGACAAGTCCCACGAATGAAACGATTTATCCCTACGAGTCAGGTAAGCTGACCTATAACCGTACGACCGATATCCTCACGAAGGCTTCTGGCAAGGCCGGCGTTGTCAATCTGCTCAGCTATTCAACAGTCAAAGCCGGCGAATTGCTTCTCAAGCTCGATGCCGAGGGTAAAGAAGACGAGATCGCGGCAATTGAAAATCAGCTCAAGGACGCCCGGGAGAAGCTCACAAAGGCACAGGAAAACCTGAATAACTTCAACGCCGTATCGCCTATGAACGGAACGGTGCTGTCCTGCGGACTGACGCCGGGTATGCAGGTCCAAACAGGGACGGTTGCCGTCAACATCGCCGACACAACGGTCATGACGATCGACGCCCAGATCGACCAGATGAACATTACATATGTCAAGCCCGGTATGATGTGCCAGGTCACCCAGTGGGGGCGCGGTAAGGAGCCGGACATGTTCATGGGAATCATCGAATCAGTCAGCCTGGAAGGGAAGTTTGAAAACGGTTATTCTTATTATCCCGCCGTCATCAAGGTCGACAATCCGGAGGGCAAGATGATGTCGGGCATGTATGTCGATTACAGCCTCGTCGCCTCCCAGTCGGACGACACCCTGCTGGTTCCGGTACAGGCCGTCGTAAATACCGACGGCGGCACATGCCTGTTCATTGAAGCGTCCTCAAAACCTGAAAATGTGCTGGACGCCGAGACGTTTGGCATAGAGGTGCCGGACGGGTTTTACGCGGTGCCTGTCACGGTCGGCCTGTCCGACAATTCATTCGCCGAGATCATCGACGGCGTCCAGGAAGGGACGGTCGTCTTCACCCAGTACATGACCGATAACGGCAGCTCCTATATGGGCGGCGGCGGCATGATGTATATGGGTTAGGAGTAGGACATTGAGTCTGATTGATTTACGAGATGCTTATAAAATATATAACGAAGGCTATGAAAACGAGGTCCGCGCACTCTGCGGCGTATCCCTTCAGGTGGAGCGGGGTGAATTCCTCTGCATCGTCGGCGCGTCCGGCTCAGGGAAAAGCACGCTGATGAATATGCTGGGTTGCCTGGATATCCCCACATACGGCGAGTATTTACTCGACGGCCAGGATGTCGGCGAGCTGTCCGACAGGGCGCTGTCAAAAATCCGCAATAAGGAAGTCGGCTTCGTTTTTCAGGGGTTTCACCTTATCCAAGCGCTCAACGCCTACGAGAATGTCGAGCTGCCGCTTATCTATCAGGGAATCGGCGCGTCAAAGCGCCGCGAGATGACGATGGAAGCGCTGGGGCGTGTCAGCTTGTCGGACAGGGCGCATCATAAGCCGTCCGAGATGTCGGGCGGCCAGCAGCAGCGCGTCGCCATCGCCCGTGCCATATCGACGCGGCCGTCGATTATCATGGCCGACGAACCGACCGGAGCTTTGGACACAAGAACGGGCGAACATGTGATGTCGATCCTCAAAGGCCTCAACGCGGAAGGGACAACCGTCATCCTCATCACCCACAATACAGATTTGGCGGGCGTTTCCAACCGGCTCATCCGGATCTCTGACGGGATGATCGTGGAAGACAGTTGCCGTG
>CAZJCH010000360.1:0-3207 GCA_964544005.1 uncultured Papillibacter sp. | reverse complement strand
AAAGGACGCTGGCCGAGCAGCCGCAGCCGGAACCGCCGGCGTGGACATCCTGTTCATCGCGGGAGTAGATCATCAGCCCGCAGTCGTTATAGTTGTGGGACAGGTCGATGCCGTCATTTTTAAAGAAGTCGATCAGGATCTCCGCGCCCAGCAGCCCAAGGTCACCGGTGACGATCAGGTCATAGTCGGACGGCTTAAGCGCCAGGTCATTAAAGTGTGCCGAGAGCGTACTGTAAGCAGCTGGCGCCATCGCAGCGCCCATGTTATTGGCGTCCTTGATGCCCTGGTCGACGATTTTTCCGACTGTTATGTGTTTGATATAAGGGCCCGGGCCATCGCTGGTCAGAATAATTGCACCCGAACCCGTTACTGTCCACTGGGCTGTCGGCGTGCGCTGCCCGCCATATTCCAGCGGATAGCGGAACTGGCGTTCCGCGCTGCAAAAATGCGAGGATGTGATGGCGGCCGCGCAGTCGGCATATCCGCCGTCGATGGCCATGGCACAGAGGGCGAGGCTTTCCGCCATCGTCGAGCAGGCGCCGTACAGGCCGAAAAACGGGACACCCAAATCGCGCAGGGAAAAGGCTGAGCCGATGCACTGGTTCAAAAGGTCGCCGGCAAATATGAATTCCAAAGACGTCGGCGGAAGCGAAGCCTTTTCCAGTGCCTTGCTCAGCGTCATTTTCTGCATGGTGCTCTCGGCCTTTTCCCATGTTTTCTCACCGAAAAACGAATCGTCGTTAATATAGTCAAAGCTGTCGCGCAGCGGACCTTCGCCTTCTTTTTTCCCGACGACGCACGCGCTCGACGCAATCGACGGCGGGTTCGGAAAGCTGATGCTCTGGGTTCCGACATGTTTCTGGCTCGTGCTTAATCACCTCTTATCGTAAGTCTCACCTTAGGATTAACGATTTATTTGCGATTTATGATGATAAAGTGTTTACTCAGACAGGATTGGATGATTGCTCTCCGAGGCGACATGTGATATACTGACATAAATTTACTGTGTCTTGAGATCATTGGAGGTTTTAATGAAAATTCTATTGACAGGCGGTGCGGGTTACATCGGCTCGCATACGGCAGTTGAGCTGCTTGATAATGGTTACGAGGTTGTTATTGCCGACAGCCTCGAAACCGGCCATAAAAAAGCTGTTCCGCCCGCGGCGAAGCTCTATGTCGGGGATATCCGGGACAGAGCCTTCTTGGATCAAATTTTTATAAGCGAAGCGATCGACGCAGTCGTGCATTTCGCCGCGTACTCGCTTGTTCCGGAGAGCATGAGAGAACCGCTGAAATATTACGACAACAACGTCGGCGGGACGCGGTCCCTGTTATCGGCCATGACGGATTACGGCATTTTGAAAATCGTCTTTTCCTCCTCGGCAGCCGTTTACGGCGAACCTGTGCATATACCAATTGAGGAGACGGACCCGACGAGCCCGACAAATGCCTATGGCGCGACGAAGCTGGCAATGGAGCAAATGCTGAAATGGTCGGACATCGCCCATGGCGTAAAATCCGTCGCTCTGCGTTATTTTAACGCCTGCGGCGCTCTTGAGGACGGGCGTATCGGAGAAGACCATAATCCCGAGACGCACCTGATTCCGATTGTTCTCCAGACAGCCTGCGGCAAGCGGTCTCACCTCAGTCTTTTCGGCAGGGATTATGATACAAGGGACGGCACGTGTGTGCGCGATTATGTCCATGTGTCCGATCTTGCAAGCGCCCACGTCTTAGCCGTAAAGCATCTGGCAGGCGGTGGTGAAAGCGATGCGGTCAACCTCGGCAACGGCGTCGGATTCACAAATCTCGAAATTATTGAAGCCGCCGGCGCTGTCGTCGGGTATAAAATACCGTTCGTCGACGCGCCGAGGCGCGCGGGCGACCCCGCCACACTCGTTGCATCGAGTCAAAAAGCAAAGCAACTGCTTGGCTGGGTTCCGCGTTATACAGATATTGAATCCATCATCGAAACAGCGTGGAAATGGCACAGCGCACATCCTAACGGATTTGAGGATAAATAAATGAAAGAAGACATACGCAAAATTTTCATGAAACTGGGCGCGGATGTCTGCGGCGTTGCCAATATCGACAGGTTTGCCAGTGCGCCCGAGGGCTTTCATCCGACAGATATATTCCCCGACTGCAGATCGGTCGTCGTCTTCGGCATCGCCGTGCCGAAGGGGACGACGCAGGTCAGCCCAAGGACGATCTATAAGCAGTTCAGCTATATTACAAAGATCGAGCTGGACAGAATCGCCTATTACGGCGCGCTTGAGATCGAGAGGAACTTCCATGGCCTGGCCGTACCGATTCCATGCGACGGACCATATGAATACTGGGATGCCGAAAAAATGGAAGGGCGCGGCCAGATCTCCATGCGCCACGCCGCTGTCGCGGCCGGATTGGGAGTGCTCGGTAAAAACACGCTTCTGCTGAACGAAAAGTTCGGGAACACCCTGAATATCGGCGCCGTATTGACGGATACCGATCTGCCGTCTGACGAACCGGCGGAGAGCATCTGCAAAGACGGCTGCCGCCTCTGCCTTGACAGCTGCCCCGTCGGTGCACTGAACGGCCATTCCGCAAACCAGAAGCTCTGCCGCATGAATACATACCAGAGCAACGCCCGCGGCTTCGAGGTGATCAACTGCAACAAATGCCGCGCCGTCTGCCCGATGCGGTACGGAAAAGTTTGATAAAGAGACGTAGGGGCAGACCTCGTGTCTGCCCTAAATCAATATGCACTGCAAAACGGAAGAGGGCGGACACAAGATCCGCCCTACGGTTTGATAACGGGGGATACCCCGTTGTTATTTCCTGTAAAACAATACGCCCAGGCAGATGGGGCCGCAATGGCAGGAGATGGTGCCGCCGGCGATGGTCTCGACGACCTCCTCGAACGGCCCCAGCGCTTTGACTGTCTTGATGACATTCTCGACGATGCTCTGTGGCACGCCCGACGGATGTGTCACAAATATGCGCTTATAGTCGATATCGCTGCGGTTTTTCAGCCTGTCGCCCACATACTGGATGATCACCTTGTCGAAGTTGCCGCGGTACTTCTTGCCCACGTCCATTTTGCCGTTTTTGACCTCGATGCACGGTTTCAGCTTCAGCACATTCGCGCCCAGGGCGGCGACGCCCGAACAGCGCCCGCCTTTCCAAAGGTATAAGAGCGAGTCGATGACAAAGCTGGCCTCAACC
>CAZJCH010000359.1:0-3209 GCA_964544005.1 uncultured Papillibacter sp. | reverse complement strand
TTTGCTTTTATCTCGGGGCTGCTGACAAGCATATCGGTCGCGCTGTCCATGTTTGCCGCCGTACTGATCATCGACGTCACCGTGCACCTTGTCCATTGGCTCAGCGACAGGCGGACGGCGGTTACGCTGAATGAGGCCATCAGAAAATTGCAGTGACAGGATAACCGGACATAACGGTACACACAACGAAAAATCTCCGGGTAACCCACATCGGCGCAACGGTCGTGTGACCCGGAGATTCTTTGCTTTTTGAGCTGACGTTCAGTTTCTTATAACTGAACGTCAGCGCGGTACCGAAGCCGGAGACGATGACTGTTGGCGGGCGGCTTTAATCCGGATGCTTCCCAGCAGGACAATATAGAGGATATCAAACACCGAGCAAAAGAGGCCGAGCACGAGCAGGAGGATATAGCCGTGAAGGATGCCGGCCATGATCGTCGGGGCCAGCGTGCCGAGCCATTTGCAGACGCCAATCAGCAGGCTCTGGCCTTTTGCGCTTTTCCGTAGGTTTAGCATATTGATAAATAGCACCGACATCAGGAGATTCTGCAGAAACGCCGAGTAGCCGGCGCCCACCTTGCCGAATTCCGCGAGAAAGGCCAGCTGGACCGCGAACGCCGTGACAAGCGCCAACAGCGACCAGGGTATGAAAAAATTCGGGTCGTATTGCTTGGAGAAATCGTTTCTGCCGTACTTTATATAGGTCACCGCGATGACGATATCAAAGCGGGCGGGTATGGTACCCGCCCCTACGGCATATTATGTTGTTTTTCTGTCCCCGAGCGACTCGCCCAGCAGATAGCCGAAGGTCAGCGCCGTGCCGTGGCTGTTGCCGGCGATGAGGATGGGGTAGTCGACGCCGTAGCGGCCGCCGGCGGCGTTGCCGATGGCATAGAGGCCGGGAATAAGTTCATTGTTTTCGTTCAGAACGCGCATGCCGGTATCGACACGGAGGCCGCCTGCGACGGCCAGGAGCGCCGGACCGAATTTCAAGGCGTAATAGGGCGGTTTGTCCAATGGAAGGAGAAGCTCCCGGCGCTTGCCGAAATCCTCGTCCTTCCCGGCCCGGGCCAGCCGGTTATACCTATCGAACGTTAAGATAAAAGCATCGGGCGGTACGCCCATTTTGTCCGCAAGCATTTCCGGCGTGTCGGCAGTAACGACGACACCGCGCGCGATGCCCCAGTTCAGCATCTTTTTTTCGTTATCCAGATTGAAATCCGGCCCGCCCAGGACACTGTCCTGCCCCCAGAAGATGCCGCCGCCGTATTGAAGCGTCGCCGGTACCTTGGACGGCCAAGCCGAATCGATGATCGACCAGGCGTACTCTACGCCCTCTCTTATGATGGCGACGGATTTGCCCTGTACGTAGTTGTCCTCGTTCATGAAACGCGTGCCGTCGGGCTTCACGAACAAGAAGCAGTAATTGGCGAAATGAAAGGCCTGGGGATGCAGGATCGTGGGGAAGGGCGCGTCCTCGAAGGCGCCGCCGGCCCAGAGGCCCATGCGGTGGCCGTCGCCGGTGTTGCCGCCTTTCGGCGTGTAGATTTTTGCCGCGCAGCGGTTTGCGATCGGCGCCAAATCCTCGCACATCTCGTCATTCCCGCCGATGTCCCCCGTGGCCAGCGCGACGCCGCGCCGCGCTATGACCTGGATATACCCTTCCTCAGCTTTTGCGATCACGCCGGTCACCAGACCGTTTTCCTTAATCAGCTGTTCCGCGGGCGTTTTAAATAAAAACCGCACGCCCAGCTTTACAGCCTCGCTGTACATGGCGTAAACGGCGTCGGCGCCGCCGGCACGCATACCCTTTTTCGCCATTGGCCCGTCGAAGAACCGGTGGGAGCCGGGGATCTCATAATACGTTTCTCCCTTATAGGCGCAGCCCTGCAATGCGGGACGCGCGCCGTATTCGGGTCTTGTGACAATATCGATCAGCCAGTCCATGGCGCGGCTGCCATTATTGAGATAAAGCCAGACAATTTTTTCATCGCAGCGGTTCATGCAGCGTTTGATCCATTCGCGGGCGACGGCTTCCGTGTCGTTTTCATACCCCTGCGCTTTCATGAAGGATGAGTTCGCGACACCGATGTTGCCGCCGCGCCCCGACCAGCTCCCGCTTTTTTCAAGCACCAGTACATTCGCCCCCGTCTGGGCCGCACGCAGGGCGCAGCTCACGCCGGCAATACCGGCGCCGATAACAACGACGTCCGATGTGTATTTTTTTACAATTTTTTCGGCTGGGATCGGCTCGGGCGGCGTTGCCCACACGCCCCATTTCGGATGGATGTTTAGCATATAAACACTCCTTTTAACACGAGCTTAAAAACTGACGTCACGCGTATTTAAAAACAGGCTGATTTTGAGGCGTTCACAGGAAATGATGAAATTCGGGTCTTTACTTTAATCATAACCTATGAGGTACGATCGCTGCAAACATTTTACAATGAAAAGAGTGATTGAGTTGAGACGGAGGTATAACGATGCGGGAATATAAAATGCTGATCGGCGGGGAATGGGTAACCGCTGAATCGGGAAAGACGTTTGTCACCGTGAACCCGGCGACGATGGAAGATCTGGCGCGCGTGCCGCTGGCGGGCAGAAACGATGTAGACCAGGCGGTCAAGGCCGCCAGAGCGGCTTTTCCTGCCTGGTCCGGGCTGAAGCAGGCCGAGCGTTCGAAAATGCTGGGCAGGATCGCTGCGGTACTCCGCGAAAACGCCCAGGAACTGGCGATGTGCGACGTTATGGAGCACGGCACACCTTATAACGATGCCTTCGGCGTTGTGATGGGTGCGGCGGACAAGTTCGATTACAACGCCTCAATTGCCCAGGCTCTGATGGGCACGCACATCCCCATGGAGCCCGGCAAGCTCTCTTATTTCAGGCGCGAGCCCTTTGGCGTCGCGGCTGTCATCGTGCCGTGGAACCTGCCGGTCATCATGACGGCCGTCAAGATGTCCGCTATGATCGCCGTGGGCAATACCTGCGTTTTAAAGCCGCCCAGTATCAACTCCATGACCATATTAAAATTCGCCGAGATCATCTCGAAGGCCGGGTTGCCGGACGGCGTTATCAATATCATCACCGGCCCCGGTAGTTCTGTGGGCGAGGCGCTCTGCACCCACCCGGACGTGGATATCATCGGCTTTACGGGCAGCAGCGAGACGGGCAAGGATGTTCTCCGGTACGCCGTCGGAACGGTTAAA
>CAZJCH010000358.1:0-3210 GCA_964544005.1 uncultured Papillibacter sp. | reverse complement strand
GCGGTAAAGATGAGGCACATATAAAAGACCGTCCGGGTACCCAGCCGGACACGGTCCATTTTACCGGCGCCGATATTCTGGCCCGTGAAGGTGGACGCCGATACCGAGAAGGTTTGACTTGGCAGAACGGCAAAGCCGTCAATGCGCATCAGGGCTGTAATTGTCGTCGTGACAAGAAAGCCCATACTGTTGACAAGGGACTGCACGAGCATGGAAGAGATAAACATGATCCCCATGGAAAAGCCCGTCGGGACGCCCAGGCGCACAATATGGCCGATAATCCGCCGCTTCAGAATCAACATTTTCGGCTTGATTCTGACAATGGAGCGTATTCTGATAATTTTAGCAAGGCAGACAACCGCG
This sequence comes from uncultured Papillibacter sp., assembly GCA_964544005.1. Classification (GTDB taxonomy): domain Bacteria; phylum Bacillota; class Clostridia; order Oscillospirales; family Oscillospiraceae; genus Sporobacter. Next base: position 2,847 of record CAZJCH010000358.1, on the reverse strand, counting down.
GAAATCGTCTGTGATATGATGGTTGCCCATGCGGCGCCCGCGATACCCATACGCAGCCCTGAGATAAACCATATATCCAGCACCACATTGAGGCCAACCGTCATGAGGAGGACGAGCAGGGGAAAAACGGAATCCCCAAGGCCGCGCAGTATGCCGGAGAGAATGTTATAAAACCCGTTCCCTGCAGCGCCGATAAAGATAATCAAAAGATATGTCTTGGCCATGTCAAAGGTTTCGGGTGGCGTATTGACGAGGCCGAGAAGCGGACCTGTCAACGGCGCCGCAATTACTGAAATCAGGATTGATATGCCCGCGATCAGCGTGATGGAATTGCCGATGGTGACGCCCAGCTGATCGTATTCCTTCGCCCCGAAAAACTGCGAGACCATGACAGTGACACCGGAGCCGACAGCGATAAAGAAAACAAGAAAGAGATTCTGAATCGGCACACTGACGCCGACGGCCGATAAGGCCTCGTCGCCGATATAGTTGCCGACAATGATCGCGTCAGCCGTAGAGTAGAGCATCTGCGCGATGTTACCGATGAGAAGGGGCACGGAAAATTTAAGCAGGCATATAAGCGGGCTACCCACTGTCATATTCTGCGCGCCGAAGAGGGCTATAAATTTTTTGAGCAAGAAAATGTCACCTCTAAGTATGCCCGCGCAATGCGTAGCATGGTACTTTTTTGTTAACAGTTTAGCATATACCGTCTGACAATTCAATATCACGCGGTTCGTCAGTTGCATATAATTTCAGGGATGCAGGGATATGGATTTGGTACAAATGTGTTTTCTCCATAGAAGCTTCAGTAACTGCTAAACGAGTCATAATTGGTATTGCAGGCCTTGGCTGAGTATGATATTGTTGAGATATACTGATTTAGGAGGACATATATGAACTGCGAAACACGTTTTTATATCTGTAAACACTGCGGCAATATCATTGGCATGGTCTATTCGTCCGGTGTTCCCATCGTCTGCTGCGGCGAGGATATGGCCGAGCTGAAGGCGAACACGGTTGACGCCAGCCAGGAGAAGCATGTCCCCGTCGTCACTGTCAGCGGCAATCAGGTGACCGTAAAAATTGGTTCGGCTGCGCACCCCATGCTGGCCGAGCACTACATCATGTGGGTCTATCTTCAAACAGAAAAGGGCGGCCAGCGTAAATGTCTGAAGCCCGGCGAAGCGCCCGAAGCAGTGTTCACGCTCATTGACGACAAGCCGGTCGCGGCGTATGAGTATTGCAACCTTCACGGACTCTGGAAAGCGGATGTTTAAGGCAGATTCAAGCTTCTGACGGTAGGGGCGGACCTCGTGTCCGCCCTTTTTCCATGGGCAAAGCATGTCGATACGCGAAAGAACAGGGATTCATTTGAATCCCTGTCTTTCCAAGCCAGTATTTAGCTAACGAGAAATAATGTCTGTCTTAAACTACTTGCCCACTAAACGAGAATTACTGCCCGAATAAAGTTGGGCCATTTGACGCTGTTCAACTTAATCATCTCCCAGTTTTAACGACTAAAACCTGCTTGACGATATTCTATTATGACACCGATTCCTTAAGAAAGCTTAAAGAATACTGACGTGTCCATTTATAGTATGGCGGATGAAATCAGAAATATTCTATTGGCATTTGGTATTATATACCTATCGCCGCTAAAACATTATTGAATTGTGCCGGTAGTTATGCTAGATTAAAAGGGACAAATATCCGTAATACATATGTCGTGTTTGTAATATATCGTATTGAGACTTAATCGAAGGGGACGATGAATCGTGGCATTTTTTGAGGATCTTGGCAAGAAGGTTTCGCAGACAAGCCAGGATGCGATCAGGAAGACTAAAATAATGGCGGAGACGTCAAAGCTCAACTCCCAGATCTCGGCGGAGAAGAGAAGCATCGGCGAGAATTATTTGGAAATCGGCAAGAAATATTTCGAGCTCTTTTGTGACAGCCCGGACGAAAACCTCGCCGGTTTCGTTGCGGCCATTCAGGAAGCGCAGCAAAATATTGTGAACCTGGAAGACCAGATCAAAAAGCTCAAGAGCATCGGCGGCTGCCCAAACTGCGGCGCCGAGCTCAGGGACGGCGCTTTGTTCTGTACCGTTTGCGGTACAAAGCTGACAGCGCCTCCGGCCGAACCGGCACCGCAGCCCGCACCGATGGTCTGCAGGAATTGCGGCGCTGTATTGCCTGACGGGTCGCTGTTCTGCTCAAACTGCGGTACGAAAGCGGAATAAAAGACGATAGGCAAAACCGTATAATCCGCCGATTGGCGATTATAAAGCAAAAATTAATAAGAGTTAGAAAAAAAGAGAGGGAAATGACATGTTTTGTTCCAAATGCGGAGCGAATAACACCGACGGCGGCGCTTTTTGCATGCAGTGCGGTAACTCGCTGCAAGCCGGACCGGAGCAAGCTCCGGCGCAGCAAGCCCCGGTGCAGCAAGCCCCATATCAGCAAACCCCGTATCAGCAGGCCCCGGTTCAGCAGGGCGGTTATTATTCCAACACCGGCGCGACTCCGCCGCGGCAGCCCGGTTATTACGCGCCCGGATACGGCGCGGCAAACCAGGCGCCTTCAATGACCATGACAGCGAAAAGACCGAATTACAAGCTTATCGGTATTATTTCCGTCGCCGTCGTCGCTGTTATTGTCGTCGCGATTATCCTCATCTTTGTCGTCGGAGGCAACCCGCTTGTCGGCACATGGACGTCTATGGAGTATGGAGCGGATATCACATTTAAATCCAACGGCATTGTGACGACAGACATGGGTGGGTTGGATCAGGCAAAGTATAAGGTGAGCGGCAATAAGATAACGTTAACCTCCCCATACGGCGAT
>CAZJCH010000357.1:0-3214 GCA_964544005.1 uncultured Papillibacter sp. | reverse complement strand
CAGTTATAAGAAACTGAACGTCAGCTCAAAAAGCAAAGAATCTCCGGGTCACACCGCCGTTGCGCCGATGTGTGTTACCCGGAGATTCTTCGTTGTGTTGTTTTGCGGGTCGATCTTATCCCGAGCCTTTTCAAAACGCAAATTTTTAAGGACAAGCTGCATGAATCGGCGATAAGCTGCATGGGACGCGGCATATAGCTTCATATCAGCCTGATTTAACATCGATTTAACATGACAGTACTTTTGAATTTTACGGGGGATGCTTAGTATGAAATCGAAGCATATGAGTAAAAGGAGAAAGTCAGAATGAAAAGGATTTTAGGAATTGGTTTTGCCGCCGTTCTGCTGCTGTCGGTCCTGGCGGGCTGCGGCGCAAAGCCGCCCAACACAAGCACGTCGCCGAGCGCTTCCGCGGGCCCCAAGGCGCCCACAGGCCCCATCACCGTCATCTCCCGCGAGGAGGGCTCCGGCACGCGCGGCGCGTTCATCGAGCTGCTGGGCATTGAGAAAAAGGACGCGAACGGCAAAAAAATCGACTACACAACCGATGCGACCGAAATCGCCAACGGCACCAATCTCGTGATGACCTCCGTCGCCGGCAACGAAAAAGCCATCGGGTACATCTCGCTGGGCTCCCTTAACGATACCGTCAAAGCCCTACAGATCGACGGCGTCGACGCCACGGCGGTCAATATCTTAAACGGCACATACAAGGTCGCGCGCCCGTTCAACATCGCCACAAAGGGCGCGGTCACAGGCCTTGCCGCCGATTTCATCAAATTCATCCTGAGCGCCAAGGGTCAGAAAATTGTCACCCACAGCAAATACATCAGCGAAGGCAGCGACGGCGCCTATACGGCCTCCGGTATGAGCGGAAAAATCGTTGTCGCGGGCTCCTCCTCCGTATCGCCCCTCATGGAAAAGCTGATCGAAGGCTACACAGCCCTAAATCCCAACGCGGCCATCGAGCTCCAGACGAGCGACTCCACAACGGGCATGACCTCCGCCCTCGAAGGTATCTGCGATATCGGCATGGCGTCCCGCGCGCTCAAGGATTCCGAGCTTGAAAAAGGCCTCGCGCCGACCGTCATCGCCATGGACGGCATCGCCGTGATCGTCAATAACAATAACGGCCTCACAGGCCTCACAAGCGCGCAGGTCACGGCCATCTACACGGGCGAAGTTACCGAATGGCCGGAACTGGGCTGAGCCGAAGGAAAGGATTTGGGCTTGGGGCTTTAAGCCTCAGGCCCGATTGCCATGGTTAGAGATATGAAATATTTAACGGAACGCGTCATGAAAATCCTCTTTCTTATAGCAGCGTGCACGTCGATTCTGGCGGTCTTGCTGATCTGCGTCTTTTTATTTTCCAGCGGCATCCCCGCCATCGGAAAAATCGGAGTCTCCGACTTCCTGCTGGGCATGAAATGGAAGCCCCTGAACGACCTCTACGGCATCTTCCCGATGATCGTCGGCAGCATCTATGTGACGGCAGGCGCGCTGATGATCGGCGTGCCGGTCGGCATCCTCTGCGCCGTCTTCATGGCGCGGTTCTGTCCCAAAAGGCTCTACGCCGTTTTAAAGCCCGCCGTCAATCTCCTGGCCGGTATTCCCTCCATTGTCTACGGCTTTTTCGGGCTTGTCGTCCTCGTCCCGCTGATGCAGGACCTGTTTGATTACGGCGGGAAAGGCCTGCTGACGGCGTCGGTACTCCTGGGTATCATGATCCTCCCGACGGTCATTCAAATTGCCGAATCGTCCATCCGCGCCGTGCCGGAAAGCTATTACGAGGGGTCTCTTGCCCTGGGCGCGACCCATGAGCGCAGCGTCTTTTCCGTTCTCGTCCCGGCGGCGAAATCGGGCATCACAGCGGGCGTGATATTAGGGCTCGGCCGGGCCATCGGCGAGACGATGGCCGTCATCATGGTGGCGGGGAATCAGGCGATCCTGCCGACAGGACTCCTCTCCGGCGTGCGGACGCTCACGGCCAATATTGTTCTGGAAATGGGTTATGCCGCCGACCTGCACCGAGAGGCCTTATTCGGTACCGGCGTCGTGCTCTTTGTCTTCATCCTGATCATCAACCTATGCATATCCCTTATCAAGAGGAGGGCGGCCGCATGACGGGTATCAACAGGCAGACCTTTGCGCAGAAATGGCGCGCGTATAAAAAGCACCCCTTTTCCCTGCTTCTCCGTCTCCTCGTCATCCTGGCCGCCGCCGTCACCGTCTTCATCCTCGTCTCCATCGTCGGCTACATTCTGGTGAAGGGCATCCCGCACTTAAAACCCTCGCTGTTCGCCCTCAAGTACACCAGCACCAACGTCTCCATGCTGCCGGCCATCATCAACACCCTGACGGTGACGCTCGTGTCGCTTCTCATCTCCGTGACGCTCGGCATCTTTTCAGCCGTCTACCTGGTTGAATATGCCCGGCGCGGGAACAAACTCGTGAAGGTCATCCGGCTGACGACGGAGACGCTGGCCGGAATTCCGTCCATCGTCTACGGCCTGTTCGGCATGATGCTGTTCGTCATCGCCACCGGCTTCGGCCAGTCGCTTTTTGCCGGCGCGCTGACGCTCTCGATCATGGTGCTGCCGACGATCATGCGCACCACGGAGGAGGCGATCAAGGCGGTCCCCGACGCTTATCGGGAGGGCAGCTTCGGTCTGGGGGCGGGACGGCTGCGCACCGTCTTCCGCATTATACTCCCGTCGGCCATGCAGGGGATTCTCGCCGGCGTCATCTTGAGCATCGGCCGCATCGTCGGCGAGACGGCGGCGCTCATCTTTACCGCCGGTACGGCCGCCGGCGTGCCGGACTCGCTCCTGGGCTCCGGCCGGACGCTGTCGCTACACATGTGGGTGCTGTCGTCTGAGGGGCTTCATGTAAACGAGGCGTACGCGACGGCGGTCGTACTGCTGGTGGTCGTCGCCGCTGTCAACACCCTGTCGGCGGCCATCGCTAAAAAGATAAGTAGGTAAAGCAAATGAATGCAGAAAAAATAAAAATAGAAAACCTGAATTTGTATTACGGCAGCTTTCAGGCGCTGAAAAATATCAACATGAAAATCCCCGAGCGGGAGATTACGGCCTGTATCGGCCCGTCCGGCTGCGGCAAATCGACGCTCATCAAGACGCTCAACCGCATGAATGACCTCGTCGAGGACTGTCGGATTGAAGGAAAGGTGCTGCTTGACGGTGAGGACATCTAC
>CAZJCH010000356.1:0-3216 GCA_964544005.1 uncultured Papillibacter sp. | reverse complement strand
TGACCAGTCCTTTGCCGGGGCGGAAGCCGTATCTGCCCAGCGCATAACGCTTCCATTTTGCGAGCGACTGAACGACCTCTCCGCTACCACCTGTGGAAGGTATGTCAAACGAGACCGGCCGCTCGACGCCGTTCAAGTCGTCGTTCAATCCGCTGCTGTCGGTCACAAAAAGCGGCGCCGATATCCTTTCAAGCTTGAGCGCCTCGGCCAGCAGCCGTTCAAAGGTGTCCTTGACAAGCTTGATCGCTTTTTCCGTTTCTCTCAGGTTTAAAGCTGACTGATACATCGTATTCTCCATTCCGCACATGCCGTCACAGAACATGACGCTGCGTCTTCCCGTTTCTCATGCTGCTATCATAATAGCAGTGCCGGAATTAATCAATGCCGAGTTTTTTGCCGCATACGTCATCGCTGGTTCAGTTCGGCATACTGCAGCATGTTTCTGCTCAGGTACAGCGCGAGAACGGAAACAGGGATGTTGCAGACGATAAGCCACAGGAACACCGTCGCATTTTCACCGAAAAGCGGATGGATGGCCGACATTAGGACCGCAGCAACAATGCCCGGGGTGGCCATGACCGCCAACAGGACAAAGTACAACAGCGAGGCGAGCGTTTTGGAGGCCAGTCCGCCCCAAAGACGGGTGACGGCAATATTCACCGCGGTAAACAAAAATGCGTAGGTCAGCCTGGCGAGGATACATATAACTGTCTCCAAGGGGCTCATGCCCAGGATGAAGGCCACGGGTATGAGGACGACAACGGCCTCCGTCACGGCGGTCGGGAGCGTCTCGGCCAGTCCGTACAGCATTTTTTTGAGCGGCGGCTCAGGGATCAGATAGATATACGGTTTAAGCAGTTCCTTGTTGAAGCGGCCTAGCGCCACCGTGAAAAACTGGTAGATCGTGGCGGTCACAAAAACGGCAGAAATCCCGGCCTTTTTCATAAAGAACGCCATGGCAATCGTTAGAACGGCAAACATCAGGCTCATCGGATCTAGAATAAGCACACGCGAGCGTCTGTTTTCCAGCTTATGCTTATAGTAGATGGTATTGGCTCCGAAGCCCTTTGAAAAGCCGATTTTTCCGACCTTCACGTTTTTTGGAGAAACATCGCCGACTCTGCCCTCCTTGCCGGCCGTAATGGCGGACTGTGTGATCTCAGAGCTTTTCAGGACATCCTCATAGTAATCCTGTTTCCCGCAGGTGATAATCAAGATCAGCAGGAACAGAAACGCCGTACAGAGCATCAGCCCCAGGAGGACCTCGCCGGTATCCCCCGTTATAAAGCCCGTTACGGTTCTGCCGGTCCAGCCCGACACGGGGAACATCCTTACCACGTTGCCGCCCAGCGTTTCAACGGCTCTGTGCAGAATACTTGCCTGATCCCGGAGACACATCAGGGCAATGTAAACCAGGAATGCCCCGATCATCGTGTAAAATACGCCTCTGACAGCATTCTTTTTTCTGTCGTCCGCGCTTGTAAAGGCATAGATGACCATAGCCGTAATCTGTGCGAAGAAAACCGTTATCGCATACCCCAGCAGGATGATGAGCAGCTGGCCATAGGTAATATCGTAGGAGTTGTGGAGCCAGGTATACTGGAATACGATAAAAAGCCCCAGAAGCAGGGAGGTTCCGAGCTGCTGGAAAAGACCGTAAAAGAGGACCTTCTGCGGCCGGAAGGGCCCGGTGAAAATCATGTTAACGTCGGCCATGGAGAACATGCTGGCGCCGCTGGAGAAGCCCTTATTGGCCAGCATCACGAACATCAGGGAATAAAATACCGTCACGATGGCCGACAGCTCGCCGATGTCCCGGATTTCACGGTCCGGCTTCCGGTCGGCGCCGGTACCGCCGATGATCGTCACGCCGATCAACGCCAGGACGATCACAAGATAGATGATCTTACCGGGGCTTTTAAAGAAGTTTTTTATCTGATTCTTCAGTTTTGTCAGGAGCAGGTAAGACAGGGCGCTTCTCATCAGGCGTTCACCCCGCCGTCCTCTTTTTTTCCTTCGGTGATGCGGAAGAAGAGCTCCTCCAGGCTCTCGTGCCGCGTCTCCTCCGGGGTATTGCGCTTTGTCGCCGCAAAGCTGCCGCTGACCATAATGTGCGTCACGTCCCAGTAATCCTCGACGCTGTCGATCATGTGGGTGCTGATTAAAATGGCCGCGCCCTCTGCTTTCAGCTCGCGGAACAACAGCTTCAGCTCCTTGATGGCGTGGGGATCAAGGCCCACCATGGGCTCGTCAAAAATGATGACCCTCGGCTTATGTACCAACGCGCAACAGAGGGAGAGCTTCTGGAGCATGCCTTTTGAGAGCTCCTTTCCCAGCTTGTCTTTTTTATCCCACAGCTCAAACCGCTCCAGCAGGTGCTGCCCATAACCGTCATCCTCCAGCCTGTATGAGCGGCGGATGAATTCCAGGTGCTCACCGACGGTCAGGAGATCATAGACGGCAGGCATTTCAGGTATGTAGCCCAAGAGGTGTTTCGCTTCCAGGGCTTTATTGGGGTATCCCCCGACGGTAATCGCACCCTCAAAGCGCAGGAGACCGGCGATGCATTTGATAATCGTGGATTTTCCGGCCCCGTTGGGACCCAACAGGATGGCGATTTGTCCTTCTGCCACAGAAAAGCTGATGTCGTTGTTGGCGACGGTTTTACCGTATTTCTTTGTGACGTGTTCGATGTTCAGCAAGTATACTCATCCTATTCCGTATTGTATTAAACCAGCAATACAATAACACAATTGTGCGCGGTATTGTCAATAGAAACAATCCATGAAAAAGCAGACCGCATGACGGATTATTTTAACATATAAGTCATTAGCTATCATGGATATAATTGACTTGTTTTTCCATATAAACCATTGAAAACTCCGGCGAATACGGTTTTTCCGCAAAGCGGCGATACCCGTAATACTCGTAAAACCTGAGGTTTTTCAGGCTCTTGCTGCTTGTAAAAAGCTCATATCTGGGACAGGAGCATTCCTTTTCGATCTCTCGCAGGAGTCGGGACCCGATGCCTTTGCCCTGATAATCGGGGTGGACAAAGAGTCGCCCGACATGACAGGTATCGCCGTCGGGACGGCCGCGGACGGAACCGATTATGATACCGTTTTCATCGACAGCCTTCAGCATGACGAGAGACGGGTATACTTCGAGGACCTCCTCAAGCGTCTCCGTCAGCGGCGGTATCGAAAAATCGTTGCA
>CAZJCH010000355.1:0-3223 GCA_964544005.1 uncultured Papillibacter sp. | reverse complement strand
ACGATGCCAATGCTTGAAGCAACGGGTGTCAGCAAGGCGTTCGGGGGCCTTACAGCCGTATCGCAGGTCGACATCCATGTTGACGAGGGAGAAATACTGGGACTGATCGGCCCAAACGGCGCAGGAAAGACAACGCTATTCAACCTTCTTTCGGGCGCCATTCAGATGGATTCCGGAACCGTCGTCTTTGACGGGGTAAAAATAAGCGGCATGAAGCCGAACCAGATCTGCCATCTCGGAATGGGGCGCTCGTTTCAGGCAGCGAAGAATTTCGCGGGGATGCCGGTGCGTCAAAACGTTCTCATGGGTGCGCTGTTTGGGAAAAAAGGCCAAACTGCCGCGCAGGCGTCAAAGATCGTAGATGAGGTTCTTGACTTCGTCAGCCTGACGGAGCAGAGCGAAAAAATGGTACCCGATATCCCGCTGGCACACCAAAAGCGCCTTGAGGTGGCCCGGGCGCTGGCAACACAACCGAAGCTGCTGCTGCTGGACGAAATGATGGCGGGCTTAAACCCCTCCGAGGTCGGTGAGGCGATGGAGCTTGTCACAAAAATTCGAGAATCCGGGATCACAATCATAATGATCGAGCATGTCATGAAGGCGATAATGAACATATGCGACCGTATCGTCGTTCTACATCACGGGGCCAAGATTGCAGAGGGTACGCCGCAGGAGATATCCACAAGCAAGACGGTCATCGAAGTCTACTTAGGAGAGTGTTGACATGACGATGCTTGAAGTACAAAATATCAATTGCTTTTACGGCAACGTACAGGCGTTGTGGGATGTCTCTTTGAAGGTGGAGGAGGCAGAAATCGTCGCGCTTTTGGGAGCCAACGGCGCCGGGAAGACGACGCTTCTCAACACGATCACCGGGCTTGTCAAGCCGGCATCCGGGCAAGTGTTTTTTATGGACCAATCGCTGGACGGAGTGCCCAGCCACAGCATTATGGAAAAGGGCATCGCCTATCTGCCCGAGGGCGGCCGCATATTCCCGGACATGTCCATCAAGGAAAACCTTGAAATGGGCGTCTATCCGAAGGGTATGTGGAAAACGAGAAAAACGGCGATGGACCGCATGTTCGAATTATTCCCCAAGCTCAGGGAACGGCAGAAGCAGATGGCGTCGACCCTCAGCGGCGGTGAAAAACAGATGCTGGCCATGGCGCGCGGCCTGATGTCAAACCCGAAGCTCTGCTTGTTTGACGAGCTCTCCTACGGGCTTGCGCCGATCATTGTGACGGAAGTCTTTAATATCGTCAAATCCCTCCGCGAGCAGGGCATCACGGTCCTGCTTGTGGAACAGAACGTGAAGCAGTCCATGGAGATCGCCGACCGCGCCTATGTATTGGAGAATGGCCGTGTCGCGCTTGAAGGCAATTGCTGCGACCTGATTGATAACGATTACGTTAAAAAAGCATATTTGGGACTATAAAAAGCAGGGCGGGTTAACCCCGCCCTACATGGTTATCATGTGAGTCATAAAAATGCGATATTGGTTTTGCAGGGGCGGGGTCAACCCGCCCCTGCATCATTATTTCCTGATAGAAAAAATGGTAATAGCAGATACAAATGCTTATTGCATCGATCGCACTTTCAGCTATCTGACACAGCAGGGATTATAAATGCACTATTTTCCCAGGCATACTTTAATTTATTTGATAAAAAAACGTTTTGATATTGAAAAATCGCGTTTCTTTTGTTATTATAAACAAATAAAAAGATCAACTTTTCTATCTTTTCGTATGTTACATAATAATTATTGGAACAGGTTCTAAAAAGCCGTCAAAAAATGAAAATGCCTTTAACGATTTGTTATGTGTGAACAAAAAGTAGAGCGCACATTTATTGGATTTTTCTTCTAATTCATCGGCACTTATGTTGAATATGCGTACCGATGAATCATTTGTTATAACATAACTATGGTTTTATTTTAGGAAGGAGTGGTGACACAGGAGTATTATTGGTGGATAAATCAGGAATAGATGGGAAAGGCAACATAAAAAAATTGGAGGTACATTAAAGTTATGCTGAAAAAATCATTGCCGAGATTGATCATCGCGTTGGTACTGGTATTAGGGCTTTTCGCCGGCTGCGCCCCGAAAAGCGAAACATCGCCTGCCCCCTCCACAGCCACCCCCTCCGCGGCAGCGCCCGACGCATCAGCGGCAGCTCCGACAGGTGAAGAAGCGTCTGAAGAGGTATATCCCGACAAGGATCCAAGCAAAACAACGATTACAATGAGCGCTGTTCGTCCGCTTTCTGGTTCTAATGTTTCATTTGAGTATTATAACTACGGCCCCGTATACAAAATGTGGGTTGATGAAGTCAACGCAGCAGGCGGTATCAGAGTTAAGGAATACGGCAACCGTCAGCTGAAGATTGAATTAATAACTTACGATGACACCTCCGATGTAGGCGTCATGACGGACCTTCTTATTAAGACCATGACTCAAGACAAAGTGGACTTCGTGCTTTCACCCTGCTCAACAGCAAACCTGCAGGCTGCGGCTCCCATATTCGACGAGTATGGTTATCTGATGCTCGGCGCTGAAGGCGGCGGGACCGATACAAGGCCGCTTTATGACCAATATGAGGACGCATTCTTTACAACATCCTTTTCTGTACATCAGATACCGAAAATGGCGGAACTTTTTAATGAGCTTGGCATAAAGAAAGTGTATATTACCTACATGCAGGATGCCCATGGTCTTGAGTATCTGGAAACCACAGATGAAGAATTCCCTAAATATGGAATTGAGTATGAAGCGGTACCCGCTCCCTGGGACTTTGCCGACATGACCCCGATTATTACGCAGGCAATGGATTCCGGAGCAGATGCTTTCGTAGCATTTTGTTACCCCCCCTGGAATGCAAGCCTGATCAGTACAGCTATTTCAATGGGCTACAACCCGAACGCGTTTCTAGTCGGACCCGGCGGCAGCCAGCAGTCTTTCTATGACGAAGCAGGCGGCCTGGCTATTGACGGCCTGATGTTTGAAGGCGCGTGGTCAGTCAACAGCGGGCCCACTTTCGCCGACTTTGCCGAAAGGATTGCAACTTACTATACTGATGACGCCACCTGGGGACCAGAGTGGTGGGGTACCGCCGGATACTGGGGCGCGATGGAGATGCTCCAGGTCGCTATCGAAGAGACCGGGACCCTTGATAACGCTGTTGTTGCAGATTATCTGCACAATAACGCGATTGAAACCTCGCTTGG
>CAZJCH010000354.1:0-3235 GCA_964544005.1 uncultured Papillibacter sp. | reverse complement strand
GTCAAGTTATGCCTTTTAAGCAGGGTGTCCGCAGTTCGAATCTGCGACGGGTCACCCGCAAAGTAGTTGGCAACGAATGAAACCCATTTTAAAGGCCCGTTCTACAATCAATTCGGGACCTCAAGTCGTTGCTACGCAGACCATCCGGCGGGCTCTCAACTGGTTTACTTTTGTAACGTTCCCTTCCAGAAGCGTCGGCATCCATCGGGTCAGGTTCAGATAAAAGAGCGCGCGCATTCTGGAATTTTCCTTTGTATCGCTGTCGAATTGAGGCACTTCGGCCAGCGCCTCCCGGTAACGTGACGCGACGTATTCAAAAGGCCGGACGATTTTAGTGAGCTCGGGAGAGAGCACTTTAATCCTTTGACCGAGCCTCTGCGCCCAAGGGAATGTGTCTTTGTCCGCCTGATAATAAAACCACGGATATCCACCGAAGACCTCATCGGCGCACTCGCCGGACAGGCCGACGGTGGCGTGCTTTTTGATCCTCTTGCTAAAGGCCAGCAGCGACGAGTCCACGTCGGTCATGCCCGGAAAATCCCTGGCAATCACAGACGGATAAAGCGCCTCAACGAGCTCCGGCGTGTCAATGAGGAAATCCACATGCTCGGTGCCGAGATAATCGGAGACAGTTTTGATCCATGGCGCGTCCGAATTCGGTTGAAACCGACCCGCCGTAAAAAATTTGTCGTTGTCGACATAATCGATGGAAAACGTTCTGATTCTCTCGTTCCGCTCCGACTTATAAACGGCCGCGGCAATTGCTGATATCGCACTGGAATCGAGGCCGCCGGATAAAAGCACACACAGCGGCACATCGGAGACGAGCTGGCGTTTGACGGCGTCGGAAACAAGGTCCTTTACAGTGGCGACCGTCGCGTTAAAATCGTCGGGATGCGCGAAGCTCTTCAGCGACCAATATTGCCTGGTCTGCAACCCCGCCCTGTCATATGTCAGACAGTACCCGGGCCGCAGCTCGTTGATATCGGTAAAAACACCATGCCCCGGCGTTCGCGCCGGCCCGACGGCAAAAATCTCGGCGAGTCCCTCGGCGCTTACCCTGGGCGGGACAACGGGGTGCTTCAGAAGCGCCTTGGGCTCGGAGGCAAAGAGGAAAGCGCCGCCCTTTTTGCAGAAAAACAGCGGCTTGACACCGATCCTGTCCCGCGCCATAAACAGACGCTCTTTTTTATCGTCCCAAACCGCGAAGGCATAGATGCCGTTGAGCTTGTCAAGGCAGCCTTCGCCCCATTCGGCAAAGGCGTGCAGCAGGACCTCCGTATCGGACCAGCCGGCAAACATGTGGCCAAGGGCAAGAAGTTCCCAGCGGATATCTTCCGTATTGTAGAGCTCCCCGTTGTAGATAATGATGTATGTGTTTTCACCCATTGAGTAACGCATCGGCTGCCTGCCACCCTCCGGGTCCACGACGACGAGGCGCCGGTGTCCGAGGAGCGCGTGCGATGACAGCCAGTACCCGTCGTCGTCCGGGCCCCGGTGCGCAAGCGTTTGTGTCATAGCGCGCAGGATGTGGACTTCGTCTGAGATATCCCTTGAATAATCAATCCAACCGGTAATGCCGCACATATGTAAGACCTCCCATAAGAAAACGCCCTGAAAGGCATGTGAATCAGGACGTCGTTGTCTCCAATATTTTAATTCTGTTTTAGTATACGGTGAACGCTGCTCTGGTGTGCCTGCAGCGCACCGCGCTGTTCTCTTTACAGCTGACTGGTGAAATCGGCGGATATCTTTTCGATTTTATGTGGATCGGCCAGTCCTGCGTAGAGCCCCACAAGTGCATCGAGATGCCCCTTTGCGTCTAAAAGACAAGCCGTACCGTCCCGAACGGCTTTCCTGTATCGAGCGGCGATATCTTCGAGCGCCTTTTCATACTTCTCATCCGTACCGGGATTGACGCACGCGGTATACATATCGATCACCTCGTCATCCGGTCGGGACGGCTCGTACAGGTGCGGCGCCGTGCTGTCGAACAGGCAGACATCGAGCTCGGGCCAGATGATCGCATCCAGGCTGTTTGAATCAAAGGCGCACGAATACAGCTCCGTATCCAATCCGCGCTCAGCGGAAGCGCCGGCCAGCTTTTTTAAGAGCGTTGATTTTCCCGTTCCGGGCCGGCCCTTCAGCAGATACCTTTTCGATATGTTTGCGGTGAGGTTTTCGATGAAGTCCATCGCGCCTGCCGGCGTGCTGGCACCGAAGAATCTTTCCTTGGAAACAGAGGCCTTATCATAACGACGTCCTCCGAGAATCAGGTCGATTGTTTCTGATGCCAGCATGTCAGCCTTTGAAAAATCCATGTTCTCAATGTATATCTTTTCCCATTCATCATGGATGCCGAGAGCGGTCTGAAAGAAGCAAAACGCGCGTTGATGGCTGTTATCTGCCTGGTATATCATATTTGTGATTGTGTCATCCAATTCGCTGAGCTCAGTGCCGTTAAACAGTGCGTTTGTATCAATATAACGCGCCCCTGGGTCGGAGGTGATGGGGTTTTTATAATGCAGGTCCGTGCCGTCGATGACGGCCAACTTTTTTTCGGGAAGGATGATCCCGTCGTATGTGTTGGGCGCCGTGGGGCAATGCAGGTATTCAAGACGGCGTCCGGTTTTTTCACATTCTGCGGCTAAAAACGTCATCGTTCCGGCTTTCCCCGAACCAGGCCTGCCGCAGACAATGAAGAGCTTGTCAATGCCCTGAAGATTCGAAGGCAGCTTATTTGTGAAGCCCTGTGCCGTATTTCCGCAGACATAATAATGCCTGTTTATATGGGCCATACAATACGATCCCCTTTCTGAACAGATGCATTTAAAATTATATGAAGTGTTTTTTTAATATATTCTATTGGTTGACAACACAATCGCCCAATGTTATGATGATCACGTAATTGAATAGTTGCCGTGCCTTTTGGTCTAAGGGACAAAGCTTAAGAGCCTAAGCCTATGACCATCCGGCCTGAGCAAGCTATAGACATTTCATGCTTAAAGCAATACGACGTATTGCCGTAAGTATCACGAAGAGTCGCTTGTTCACGGGGTCGATATCGGAAACGATGTGACCTTCATGTATTGAGAAGGAAACGAAAAACACTATACCGGTTTTCGGTATGGCTGGACGTATACGACAGTCTGTTTTGCGATTCTCAAAACAGACTGTTTTTTGTATTATATGATAATAAAGCACATAGAGCGGGGCAGAGTAACCGACAGAAAAA
>CAZJCH010000353.1:0-3241 GCA_964544005.1 uncultured Papillibacter sp. | reverse complement strand
TGCGAGTTGCCGCCGTCGATGAGGATATCTCCGGGCTCCAGCAGCGGAATGAGCGCTTCTATCAGGCTGTCCACGGCGCTGCCGGCCTTGACCATCAGCATGACCTTGCGCGGCTTGTCAAGCTGCGACACCAGCTCCGCCAGCGTATAGGCGCCGACAATGCTTTTCCCGCGCGCCCGGCCGCTGATAAAGCCGCGAATCTTATCTGTTGTTCTGTTATATACGCTGACCGTAAAGCCCTTGTCTGCCATATTGAGGACGAGATTCTCCCCCATAACGGCCAGGCCGATCACGCCGATATCGCTTTTGGGCATGATGATGCTCTCCCTTCTCAGCGCTTCACGCGGGCATTTCCCTTGTAAATGCTCCAGAGCTGCTCTTCATTCACCGGCTGCGCGTAATCCGTGGCAAGCGTTGCCGCCAGCGCGCCGGCCGCCCAACCGAGCTGCGGCCATTTTTCCGGCTCCAAGCCAGTCAATATGGCATAGAGCAGTCCGCCCACAAAGGCGTCACCGCCGCCGATCCTGTCATAAACGGGGATCTCGCGCGGCTCGACGACATGCCAGCTTTGATCGCACAGCATGATCGCGCCCCAGAGATGCGTGTTGGCGCTCACGACCTCGCGCAGCGTTGTGGCGAAAACCGAGACGTTTGGATAAACGTTTTTGACGCGGCCGATCATCTGCTTGAAGCCATCTATTTTGTCGCCGACACCGACGCCGCCGGCTTCCGGCCCCTCGATGCCGAGCGCCAGCTGGAAATCCTCCTCGTTGCCGACGAGAATGTCGGAAATGCCGGCGATCCTGGAAAATATGTCCCGCAGCTCAGCTTCCCGGTTAACCCAGAACGACGCCCTGTAGTTGAGATCGAAGCAGACGCGCGTCCCGGCCTTGTGCGCGGCGACGGCCAGCTCGAGGCAAAACCGGCTCGTCTCGGGTGATATCGCCGCTATGAGACCGGACATATGCAGAATCCCCGCCCCGTCCCTGTTGAAAATCCGGTCCAGATCGAAAGCACTGATATTCAGCGTCTGCCCGACTTCTCCGGCCCTGTCGTTCGTCACCCGCGGCCCGCGCATACCGAAGCCGCTGTCGGCAATATTGAACTGGTGGCGATAACCCCAGGGTCCGCCTTGCGGTATCTCCGGCCCCTCAAATTCCAGGTTTCTCTTGCGCAGCTCGCCCTTTATGAACTGGGCGATTTCGCTGTCCCTGACAAACGTCGTCAGCAGCTTCACCCGTCGGCCAAGAGCCGCGGGGATATTGCCGACGTTAGATTCGGCGCTTGTCGCCTGCATAGTATACAGTGCGCTCATGTGAACCGGCTGCCGGTCGGCCGGCGTGATGCGGATGCCCATGCTTGTCGGTATCACAAGATCGTACGTAACATTTTGTTTCAGCTTCATCCTTCTGCCTCCGTTCACTTTAAACGCCGCTATAGGCGGAAAAACCGCCGTCCACAGGGAGGACGACACCGTTAACAAACCCGGAGACCTCGGGACTGACAAGATACAACAGCGTCCCCAGGAGCTCCTCCCGCTGTCCGAAGCGTCCCATTGGCGTCGCGGCCAGGATTTTTTCAGTCCGTGCCGTCGCCGTTCCGTCCGGGTTGAACAGCAGGGCTTTGTTCTGCTCCGTGGCAAAAAAGCCCGGGGCGATTGCATTGACCCTGATGCCGACCTTGCTGAAGTGGACGGCAAGCCACTGTGTAAAATTGCTGACGCCGGCTTTCGCTGCGGAATACGCCGGAATTTTCGTCAGGGGCGTATAGGCGTTCATGGAGGATATGTTAATGACTGTACAGCCCGCGCGGCCGAGCATGTCAACCGCAAAAACCTGCGTTGTGAGCAGGGCTCCCGTGAAGTTCTGCCGGAAGACCTCCTCGATCCCGTCCTGCTCCAGGCTGAAGAAGGTACGAAGGCCGTTATCCAGCTCATCACCCGGCTCAAAATACTCCTTCGCCGTCGTCGCCGCGGGGCTGTTGCCGCCGGCGCCGTTTATGAGGATATCGCATCTGCCCAGGTCGCTCAGCACTTTTTCGCGCACGCGCTGAAGCCCATCCTTATCCAGAACATTGACCTCGTAGGCAATGGCGGTGCCTCCGGCCTCGCTGATGCGCGATGCCACAATGCGTGCTTTTTCGTATGTGCGGTTTAGAACAGCCACCTTCGCCCCCGCCTCAGCCAATGCCTCGGCAAAGAGGCTGCAGAGCACCCCGCCCGCGCCTGTTATTACAGCCACCTTACCTGTAAGGTTAACCTGAAACGGTAGTTTCACCATACTTGCCTCCGAAAAGTTAAAACAAAGCGTTGATCTTCAAATGCTGGTCCGGATGCTCGGAGAGCTCACGGACCATGGCGGGGATCTCATCAAGGCCGATGACCTTGCTCAAAACCGCCTGCGCGTTCACCCTGCCCGTGACCATCAGGTCAATGGCCTCCTCGAATTCGCCGGCGCTCGTCCTGGCTCCCATAATGTCAAGCTCTTTTTTTGTAATGAGATCGGTCGGCAGCGGCGTCTCGTTTTTTGGCCAGCCTGTCAGTGCGATCCTGCCCGCGTAGCATACCATATCGAGGGTGTTCCGGATCGCCTGGTTGGCGCCGGAGGCTTCGGCCACGACCTCGGCCATCCGGCCGCCGGTCAATGCACGGATTGCGCCCGTCAAATCCTCACGCAAGGGATTGACTGCTTTTTCAATACCGAGCTGCCGCGCAAAATCCAGCCGCTCCTGAACGATGTCCACGATAATCGGCGTCGCGCCGTAGGCCATGGCGCACTGCGCAATGAGCAGGCCGATGGCGCCCGCGCCGTTAATGGCCATGTGCTCGCCGGCTTTCAGCCGTGTGCGGTGCACCGCGTGCAGCGCTATCGTCACCGGTTCCGCCAGCGGGATATGCTCCCAGGAAAGGCTGTCCGGTACGGGCACCAGCATATCGGAGGGATGAACCATATATTCGGCCATGCCGCCGTCCACATGCACGCCGAGCACCTTCAGGTCCTCGCAGCAGTTGGTGCGCTTTAAAGAGCAGGGGTAACAGTGTCCGCAGTACAGATAGGGGTCCACGATGATCCGGTCTCCCGGCTTCAGCCCCCTCTTATTATGGCCAATTTCGACGATCTCGCCGGCGATTTCGTGACCAATGACACGCGGGTAGCTGACAAGCGTATTCGTACCGCGAAACGCGCCAATATCGGAGCCGCAGATCCCGGCCGCTTTCACTCTGATCAGCGCCTCATCCGGT
>CAZJCH010000352.1:0-3252 GCA_964544005.1 uncultured Papillibacter sp. | reverse complement strand
ACAACCAACGGGCAGGCGGTCGACAGAAACCATTTCGCCATCAGAATATCGTCGGCTGTTGGATTGTGACGCGCGTCAACGATTAAGATGCCAAGCGCAATCAGCTCCGGACGGGCAAAGAAGGCTTCCATTAATCTGCTCCAGCGCTGCTTCTCCGCCGCGGAAACCTTGGCATAGCCGTAACCCGGCAGGTCGGCAAAATAGAGTTTGTCATCAATCAGAAAATAATTGACATGGGCCGTTTTCCCAGGCGTCGCGCCGACGCGGGCAAAATTCCTCCTGTTCAGCAGCTTATTGATAACGGAGGACTTCCCGACGTTTGATTTCCCGGCAAATACAACCTGCGGCAGGCCGCCGGATATAAAATCCGACGGCGCTGCCGCTGATTTGATAAATTCTGCGTTATGGTAGTTCATCGTAATATCCCGAATAGTAAATCATTCAGCTGAGGCTTCATATAAAAATACCCACTTTTACTGACGTATAGACGCGGCCGGTTCAGGCAGGTCGCTCTCGCCTATGATCGGCAGCAGCGGCTCTTCATTTTTTAATAAAACTCTAACGGCGGTGAAATCCAGCGCGATATCCAGTACATTGTCGATATGGTCGGCTGTGACAAAATTCAGCGCGCGCCGGACCGTCTGGTCGATTTCTTCAAGGTCCGGCTCGTTGTCTGACGGAATGATCACCGTCTTGATGCCGGAGCGCAGAGCGGCCATCGTCTTTTCCTTCAGACCCCCGATGGCGAGGATCCGGCCCCGCAGCGTGATCTCCCCCGTCATAGCCAGATCACGCCGAACCGGCGCGCCTGTGAGTGCCGATATGACGGCGATGGCGATAGTGATACCGGCCGACGGCCCATCCTTTGGGACTGCGCCCTCGGGGAAGTGGATGTGAATATCACGGTTTTTGTAGAAATCCGGGTCGATTCCGAGCTTCTTGGCGCGGCTTCTGATATAGGACACCGCAGCGTGCGCCGACTCCTTCATCACCTCGCCCAGGTTTCCTGTCAGCTCGAGCTTTCCCGTCCCCTCAAGGACGCTCACCTCGACATCCAGCATCTCACCGCCCATCGACGTCCAGGCCAGTCCTTTGACGAGGCCGATCTCATCCTTACCGGCGATACTCTCCGGCCGGTATTTCCGGACACCGAGATACTCCTCCAGCATGCCCGTTTTGATGCTGACGGACTTCGTCTCTCCGGAGACGATTTTTGACGCCGTTTTCCTGCAGACCGCAGCGATTTCACGCTCCAGAATTCGGACGCCCGACTCCCTTGTGTAACTCGATATGATCTCAAGAACGGCGTCGTCGCTTATCTTAAACTGCCGTTGCGTGAGGCCGTGCTTTTTGCGCTGCTTCGCGATCAGGTGCTCCTTCGCGATCTCCAGTTTCTCCATATCGGTGTAGCTTGACAGCTCGATAACTTCCATTCTGTCGAGAAGCGGCCTCGGAATGGTCGACGTCGTATTCGCCGTCGTGATAAACATAACATCGGATAGGTCAAACGGTAATTCCAGATAATGATCCCGGAAGGTGGCGTTTTGCTCGGGGTCAAGAGCTTCGAGAAGTGCCGAAGACGGGTCGCCTCTGTAGTCGCTGCCCAGCTTGTCGATCTCATCCAGCAAAAGCAATGGGTTCCTAGTGCCCGCCTGGCTGATGGCTGCAATGATCCTGCCCGGCATAGCGCCTACGTATGTCTTCCTGTGGCCTCTGATCTCAGCCTCGTCATGGATGCCGCCCAAAGCCAGCCGCGCCAGCCTCCTGTTCAAAGCCCGGGCAATACTGATGGCGACTGAGGTCTTGCCGACGCCCGGCGGTCCGACAAGGCAGATAATCGTCCCATTTGTCTTATTGGTCATCTGCTTGACGGCGAGGAAATCAATAATCCTGTCTTTGACCTTTGTCAACCCAAAGTGGTCCTCGTCAAGAATTCTCCGAGCCGTTTTGATATCAAGGCGTTCCTTTGACGTCGTATTCCATGGAAGCTCGACGCATATGTCGAGATAATTTCTTATGACTGCCGACTCCGACGAACCAAATTGCTGCTTTTCAAGCCGCTCGACTTCCCGGAGCAGCTTCTTCTCAATTTCCTCATCCAGCTTCAGCGCGTATATCTTTTTTCTGTATTCCTCATATTCCGAGGCGCTGTCCAGCGACTCGCCCAGCTCGGATTGAATGACGCGCAGCTGCTCGCGAAGCACATGATCGCGCTGCTGACGTTCAAGCCGGCCTCTGAGCCGTTCATCGATCTGCTGCTCGATCTCTATGACCTCGATCTCCCGCAGGAGCATATCACAGACGAGCTCCAGGCGCTTTGTCGGTGCGCATGTCTCCAAAATCAACTGCTTCTTATCAGGCTTCATGTACATGCTCTGCGTAATGTAGTCCGCGATATAGCCAGGTTCTGTCGACGCGTAGATCGCGACGACGGCTTCCTTGGTCACGTTTCCCGTCATGGAGGAGTAGGTGTCGAACAGTCCGACGGATTTTCGGATAAGCGCTTCGATTCGCGGCGTTGTTTTCTCCGCTGTCTCCTCGAAAATCGGCTCGACCTCTGCGAAGAAGTACTTCCTATCGCTCAGTATTTTTGTGAGCGACGCACGCTGTGAACCCTCCACAAGCACCTTGATGCCTCCGCCGGGAATCCTGAGAAGCTGCTTGATCCTGCAGATCGTACCGACCTTGTATAGATCGTGCTCGCTGGGCGATTCCTTTGAAATATCCTTCTGCGCCAGAAGGAATATCCTGCGCTCCCCGTCAGCTGCGACATTAAGGGCCGCGACCGACATGGGACGCTCGACGTCGAAATTCAGAAGCATATTAGGGAAAACCGACAGACCGCGCAGAGCGAGCATCGGCAGATTTTCACTTAAGCTGCGTTCGTTGATTGTGTCGCTCATTAAGTTGGCCTCCTTTTTGCGCCGGACAAATTCCGGCGGATCCTATAACCCATTTGCTTTTTAAGCTTCGTTGTAACTAATGTACGCAGAGCCGCACGAAGCGTGCGGCTCTTTGATACAGGCGTCGCCGACACCTGTTAAGATGCGTTTATGACATCAGGATCAAGCTGAGGTTTTGGACGATGGACGATCTTCGGCGGCTCAAGCCCCATCGCGCAGTCTTTTGTGATGATGACTTTTTCGATCTTGTTGTCGGACGGTACCTCGTACATGATGGTCATCATGATGCCTTCCATAACGCTGCGCAGGCCGCGCGCGCCAATTTCCATGGTGATCGCTCTGTCGGCAA
>CAZJCH010000351.1:3030-3270 GCA_964544005.1 uncultured Papillibacter sp. | reverse complement strand
AATTTTACAATCTCATTGACGGGAAGCTCGTCAAGGCCATGGGTGGCGGTACGATGAACGTCGTCAATCCGGCCAATAATAAAATCGTTGCTGTCGTACCAAAGTGTACGGCGGAGGATGTGGAGCTGGCGGTCGCTGCAGCAAAGCGGGTTAAAAACGCGTGGAAGAATACATATGTCGGCGAGCGGGCAAAGCTCCTGTACAAGCTGGGCGCTATCGTCGCTGCGCACGCGGAGGAGC
>CAZJCH010000351.1:0-3020 GCA_964544005.1 uncultured Papillibacter sp. | reverse complement strand
CCCATGGAGACGGCGCAGTACGGCGGGCCCGTGAGCAAGACGCGGAATTTTGATATCCCCGCCGCCGTCGATGAGTTTGAGCTCATGGCCGGTATGGGCCGCAGCGTCACGGGTCTCACCATCTCTGCCGACCCGACGGCGCGCATGATGACGCTGCGCGAGCCATACGGCGTCTGCGGCCTTATCACGCCGTGGAACTTTCCGCTTGTTACAGCTGTTTCAAAGCTGGGGCCCGCGCTCATCACGGGCAACACCGTTGTCTTAAAACCCCCCTCCTGCGCACCGCTCACAGTCCTTAAAATGGGTGAATACGCCATCGAGGCCGGCTTCCCCGCGGGCGTCATCAATATCGTCGCCGGACCCGGCAGCGAGGTCGGCGAGGCGATCGTAGCCCACCGCGATGTCAACAAGATCAGCTTCACGGGTGACTCTCACGTGGGCAAGCGCATCATGGAGATCGCAAGTCAGCAGGTAAAATCCGTCGCGTCCGAGCTGGGCGGCAAAAACGCCATGATCGTCCTGAATGACGCCGAGCTCGACAGCGCCGTAGAGGCGGCCATATACGCCGCGTTCTTCAACTCCGGACAGAACTGCGGCTCGCCCAGCCGGTTCTATGTACAGGAGGGCATCTATGACGCGTTCGTCAGCCGCTTTGTGAAAGCGGCGGGCGAAATCATAGTCGGCGATCCGACAGACCCGAAAACCATGATGGGACCCCTG
This sequence comes from uncultured Papillibacter sp., assembly GCA_964544005.1. Classification (GTDB taxonomy): domain Bacteria; phylum Bacillota; class Clostridia; order Oscillospirales; family Oscillospiraceae; genus Sporobacter. The sequence goes on along the minus strand of CAZJCH010000351.1, from coordinate 2,300 downwards.
GCGTATAACGCCTGCCGCGACACCGCCGAGCGCTTTATTGAATCGGCGAAGAAAGCCGGCAGCAAGGTGCTTCTCGGCGGCGAACGCCCGATGACGCCCAACATGAAGGACGGCGCCTTTGTAATGCCCACCATCTTCGAGGTTTATGACAATACGATCGACATGATGCAGGAGGAGATTTTCGCGCCTGTCGTCGGCGTCATGAAGATCAAAACGGCGGAGGAGGCCATCGATCTTGTCAACGACAGCCATTACGGCCTGTGCGCCTCTATCTGGACCCTGGACTGGCGGAATGCGCTAAAAATGATCGACAAGCTGGAAGTCGGTACCTGCTGGATCAACCAGCACCTGAAGATCGTCCCCGAAACGCCGTGGGGCGGCTGTAAGGAGTCCGGCTGGACGAAGGAAAACTCCATGCTCGTCTTCGAGGAGTACACCTACCACAAGCACATCTGGATGGAGCTCGGCGACAAGCCGCATACATTCTGGGAAAAGATGCTCAACCTGAATTGACTGAGGGTCCTCCCGTTTTATTTGCCCCTCCCGTGACCGGTACGCGCCGGCACTGGAGGGGTATCGTCATCTGTCCGATTCCGGTATCTCTTCCCAACTGTCCCGCCTTTTTATTTTTTTCTCATATTCCAGCAGACGGAAGGACAGCTCAATCTGCTGGACGGAGTTGTAATTGGCAAGGCTGATTTCCATGATCTCCTCGATGCGCTTCAAATGATAGACCATCGTGCTGCGGTGGAGATGGAGGGCGTTGGCTGTATCGGTGATATTCCGGAACAGCTCCAGGTACGCGCGGAGGCTGTCGGTAAAGTGTGTCCTGTATTCCTGGTCGTGGGCGATGAGCGTAAGCAGCGCGGGATGGCAGTAAAGTTTCGTCCCGCCGGAATCGGCGCACGCCTCGGCGACCTGGTAGACAGCGTACTCGCCGTAGGGATAGATGTACCGGTCGGCGTCCATATGCGTCCCGATGCGCATCGCGTCCAGAGCCTGATTGTAAAAAAAGCGGAGCTCGGAGGGCTCGGTGCAGCGGCGTGAAATGCCGCAGCGGATATTATATTTCTTCAGAAAGGCGCTTAGATTTTTGAGCTCTGTTCTAAAAATGTCGCGCGCCCGGGAAAAGCTGGCTGTAATCACAATATCATTATTGTAGATGAGCGCCCGGCCGCCGCTGATCATGTTTTCCAGCAGGTCGCGCATATAGGAGACGGAATACTGGCTTGCGTCGAATTCGCGCACGTCGAAGACAAACACATAAATGTTCTTCTTCAGACCGAGATTGAGAAGCCGGACCCGCTCCTCAATTGCCCTGGGGTCTGTCAGGCGGCCCTCGAGCAGATTCAAGATGAAGTCCTCGTACAGCATGCCGCGCGAGTATTGCTGGAATCGGTTTTTCTGCATTTCGGCGGAAACGGCGTCGCAGAGCAGTGCTAAAGCCGGGGCATCATCTTCTGAAAAGGGCTTGAGCTCAATGACGGAAATAGCCGCAGCCGTTTTTTCTCCCATGACAATCCTGCTGAAAATGCGGGGGTAGTTCATACCGGTGCCTTGCCATCGGAAGGGCTCAGTGCTCCGGTCGATCCTGTCCGCCAGCTTGTCGCGGATGCCGGCGGTGACGGCGTCGGGGGGCAGAAACCCGTTTGTCATAAATTCCTGCCAGTCGGAATCGCCGGGCACCTCTGTGCCTGAAGTCATGGCAATCGCCTTCCAGCTCTTGTCGGTGAGGATCAGGGGGTTCCCGAGCATTTTGCACCCGATGTCCATAAGCTTCTGCAGTCCGCTGCTGCCGCTCCCGAGCGCGGTCAGCAATTCGGACGTATATCGACATATCCAGCTGTTTTCAAAAGAAGCGTTTTTCGTCATGGCCGTCTCCCGTTTATGTAAAATATTCTTGATATGACACTTCACCTAACAATAATACATTCCCGCTCCCGTTCTTTCAACACAATGATAAAAATTCCCGATTTACAGGAGATGTATTGACAACATGACGCAGTTAGGTTATACTAACTATACAGTTAGCACATACTAACCGACGAGAGAAAAGCATCGCGCAGGAGGGGTAAATATGACGCTTGGCAATATGCCTTTACAAAAGGAAGCGGTTATCACTAAGGTCGGCGGCGAGGGGACACTGCGCTGCAGACTTCTCGATATGGGGCTGATCCCGAAGACAAAGGTACGGGTATGCCATGTCGCGCCGTTGGGCGATCCCATTGAGATCCGGATCCGCAATTATTCGCTGACGCTCCGCAAGGAGGACGCCGACAAGATCGAGGTGCGGGACCTGG
>CAZJCH010000350.1:0-3278 GCA_964544005.1 uncultured Papillibacter sp. | reverse complement strand
TGCGAATCGGACGATAAGGCTTACATTGCCGGTCTTCGATTGGGCGTCGTCACGGATACGCAGGATGTCACGGGCAATATCCTGCGTTCATCAGAGGTCACAATCACCAGACCGGATGTGGAGAAAGCTGTCCTGAAATTTACCGGCGTGCAGGAACAGCTGCCGCCCATGTACTCGGCAGTTAAAATCGGCGGCCAGAAACTCTATCAGCTGGCGCGGCGCGGTATTGAGGCGGAGAGAAAGCCAAGGCCGATCACAATCAAGGCCATCGAGGTGCTTGAACAGAACGGGAATGATTATCAGCTGCGCGTTGTCTGCTCCAAAGGCACCTATATCCGGACGCTTTGCCATGACGTCGGGGAATATTTGGGCTGCGGGGGGACGATGTCCTCATTGAAACGGATACGGGCCGGCAGCTTTACCCTGGAAGAGGCGGTCTCGCTGGCGGACGTTGAGGAGGCGGCAAGGCGCGGCACGGTCGGGGAGCTTTTGAGGCCGGTTGATTCCCTTTTTTACTGCTACGCAGCTGTCACTATCGACGATCAAAAAAAAGTGAAATGCAAGAACGGTACGGATTTCGCTTCTGACGCGCCCGACGGATTATATCGGGTATACGGCGAGGACGCCGGTTTCCTCATGCTCGGCCGCGCTGAGCGCGGACTGATGCATACAGTTAAAAGCTTTTTTGACATATAGCTTCATAAACAAGACGTCGGCGAAAGGACTGACAATATGACAGATAAAAAGCGGGTGATTGCCCTTGGCTTTTTTGACGGGCTTCACATCGGGCATTCGGCATTGATGGAAAGGGCACTGAAGATATCGAAGGAACGGGATCTTTTGCCCTCCGTCATCACCTTTGACAAGCATCCGATGAGTGTGGTCACAGGCACTCAGGTGCCGCTCATCAATTCCTGTGAGGATAGGGCAGGCCTGATACATCGGATATTCGGTATAAAAAACGTTATTATCCTGCACTTTGACAAAGAGCTGATGCACATGTTGTGGACAGAATTCGTCGAACGCCTGTCCACTGAATGGAGCGCCGCGTACCTTGTTGCAGGCCACGACTTCCGGTTCGGCTATAAAGGCGCGGGTAATGCCGATAGGCTGACAGAGAAGAGCCGCGAGCTTGGCGTCGAATGCGATATCATACCGGAGGTCAAATATAAAGGTATTACGAGCAGCTCAACGTATATCAGAAAATTGATCGCTGAAGGCGATATGGAACAGGCCAACGAATTCCTGGGGCATCCGCATGTTTTGACCGATATTGTCCATTATGGCTACCGTCTTGGACGGACACTCGGAACACCGACAATCAACATGTGCTTTCAGGAGGGTATATTGATTCCGGCTTACGGCGTTTATGCAACGCGCGCCTATCTCGACGACGGCAGCGAGCATATCGGCGTCACGAATGTCGGGGTTAAGCCCACAGTCAACCATACCGAACACGTCACGGCTGAAACGTATATACTGGATTTTACGGGAAACCTTTATGGAAAAATGGTGCGGATTGAATTCTACAAGCGACTGCGCCCTGAAATTAAATACGGCAGCATTGAGGAGCTGAAGACACAAATCCAAAAAGATGCTGAGAGCTCGTATGAATACTTTCACAACGTATAGCGGCAGCCCCTTATTTCAAACAACGAAATAAGGGGCTGTTTTTCTTCTTTGTCATTTATGTCTTATTGTCTTTATCTATTGTTTTTCCTTGTTAATTCCCTCTATCAATTTAACGATCTGCTTGCTGACATACTCCTTATTCTTGCATATATAAGGTGTTGTATTCCACAGCTCCTCAAAATAGCTGTAAATTGCCGTCACAACTGACAGGTCCTTTGTTACAAGAACGCGCGTCTTATCCCCCTGCGTACTTGAAAACTGTATCCGAATATTATCCTTGGCGATAACCTCCGTATCGGCAAGCCTTCTCAGCAGGTCCGTAGACGCCAGGCACATTCTCAGGTTGTCCGATTCAATGATTGTTTTAAGCGCCTCGCGCAGGAGCCTCATGAACATATGATGGGGCACACTGACGGTTTGACCGCACATGAACGACATTTCATTCAAAACAACAAAATCACTCCGGAGCCACTCCCTGAGCTTATTAAGATCGATGAAAAAACAGTGGGACGATTTATTGCTGAGTTCTGCGATCAGGTTGAGCTTTTCGAGATGCTGCTCAAATTCGTCTCCGGAAAAGCCGTTTTCCGTGAGGATGGCGCGTAGCAGCTCATCCGACAGACCATATATGGGGAAGGAGAAGCTCCAGTGATACTCATGCGTATCCTTCTCCATGACGGCGATAAGATTATTGATATATGCGTCCTTTGTCTCATAACTGAAGTTTTCAAAGACACGGGTACTCTCGCTCAGATGACTTTGCAGCATCACTTCAATATCTCTGATGAACATCGGCTCATGTGTAATATAGGTGTTGATGTCTCGGGTCGGCTGCCTCGTTGCCCAATTATACAGCGCAAGATGATCTTTTATTAGAAAATATGTGCAAACGAGCTCCTCATCCTTATATTTCGGAATGAAATATGCCGTTGTGCGGCCCGTCATGTGCATCGGCATCCACGTGAGCATTGATATGGCCAGACTCTCGTAGGAACTGCTCAAAGGGTGGATAATTTTGATCCTGTTGTCTTCGCTCAAAAGTGACATGTTGCGCATGAACCACTCGTTGAAAAACTCCTGGTTCTCAAAAAACCACTTTGGATTTTCAGTTGAATAACACCACATTTCAACCCCGGGCGACAGGTACTGCGCATATTTCAGAAAAAACTGAACGGCCTGCCGCCTGCCGTTTGCGCCGGACAGTGCATACGTCGTCAGGAGGGACGAACTCCTCAGGTTCTTGATTTCGTTAATATAGTCGCGTTTATCCTCGGCGACATCCTTGACAGATGTCAGCCAATCCTTAAGAAAAAGAGCAATCTCATTTTCTGTGCTCTTGAATATATTCATATAATTTTGTGACAACAGGAGACGAATTTTTGCGTATTGGTTGTTGCCGTCCAATGTCATCACATGCTTAATGATCTGGTTTGTATAAACCGAATTCGGCTTAAGGCGTCTATTTCCGCTGCGCCATTTGCTGACAAGAGAACTGTCAATATGCAAGAGGCCTGACAAATCCTTGCCCGATATCGCAAAGTTGTCCATCAATATACTCAGCCGGCTCTCCAACTCAATCACCCTCGTCGCATAGAATCATTCGCTTAAGAAATTTATTATACCACAGCGAACACCATGTGTCGAGA
>CAZJCH010000349.1:0-3291 GCA_964544005.1 uncultured Papillibacter sp. | reverse complement strand
ATACGGCGCCGGACCTTGATGCCGTCAGGGCCAGCCGCAAGCAGAACAACGATTCCCGCATGGGCGATAATACGATTGACGTCTGCCGCGCGGCGGATATTGTTTTCCTGGCGCTCCACGGCGAGGATGGAGAGGACGGAAAGATTCAGGCAACCTTCGATCTGGCGGGCATCAAATACACCGGTACCGGTCCCATCGGCAGCACACTTGCCATGAATAAGATGATTGCCAAGCAGCTCTTTATGCAAAACGGCATCAAAACGCCCAAGGGTATTACTGTTCACAAGCAGGACCGCGCGCATATAAACGCCGGCTTTCCCTGCGTTGTCAAACCGGGCGCCCGGGGCAGCTCCGTCGGCGTCTCAATCGTCGATACGCCGGAGGAATACAGGGCGGCCTTGGAACTGGCGTTCAGGTTTGACGACAGCGCCGTTGTCGAGCAGTACATAAAAGGGCGTGAGTGCGACGTGGGCGTTCTTGGCGGCACAGCGCTGCCCGTCATTGAAATCTGCCCCAAATCCGGCTTTTATGACTATAAAAACAAATACCAGAGCGGTCTGACTGACGAATTCTGTCCGGCAGACCTGCCCGCGGAGATCACCGATAAGCTGCAGCGTACAGCCGAACGTGTCTGCGAGGTCCTGATGTTCGATGTTTACGGGCGCATGGACTTTATCGTCGACAAGGACGGTGAGGTCTGGTGCCTTGAGGGGAACACACTGCCCGGCCTCACGCCGACCAGCCTCTTCCCACAGGAGACCGCCGCCGCCGGGCTGTCCTATGAGGATATGTGCGCGGCGATCATCAACTATTCACTGAAGAAATACGAGGTAAAAATTTGATGGGTATGAAACCGCTGACACTTGAAACGATCGCACGCGTCACCGGCGGGGAATACGTCGGGGACAACGCACTTATAAACACCTGCATCTCCGGTGTCGTTAAGGACAACAGGGAGGCTTATGAGGGCTGTCTGTTCATCTGCATCAGGGGCGAGCGCGTCGACGGGCACGATTTCGCGGGTAAAGCCTACGCCGCCGGCGCTGCCTGCTGCCTGGCGGAACAGCCTCTCAAGGAGCCGCGCGGTCCCTATGTCCGTGTCGAATCGACGCTGCAGGCGCTGAAAACACTGGGGGAGTATTACAGGAGCCTTTTTGACATCCCGGTCATCGGCGTCACCGGCAGCGTTGGTAAAACGACGGCCAAGGAGATGACGGCGGCCGTTCTGTCCTCCAGGTTCAACGTATTGAAAACGCCCGAAAACCTGAATAACGAGATCGGCGTTCCGCTGACGCTCCTATCGCTTCACGAGGAGCACGAGGCTGCTGTCATTGAGATGGGTATCAGCAATTTCGGGGAAATGCGCCGCCTGGCGAAAATGGTTCGGCCCGACATCTGCCTGATGACGACGATTGGCTACAGCCATCTGGAAGAACTGGGCGATCTGGATGGTGTTCTCAGGGCAAAAAGCGAAGTCTATGAGTTTATGAAGCCGATGGCCCTCGCCGTCGTCAACGGCGATGACGCGCGGCTGCGCGGCTTTGATCCTCCGGGGATGCGGAAAATAACGTATGGACTGGGCGCGGGCAACGATTACAGGGCGGTCAAGATTGAAACACTCGGCACGAGCTCCGTCACCTGCGAAATCGTCAGCCGCGGCGCACATATCAGCGCCCTCATTCCGGCTTTCGGCAGCCATGTTGTGCTCGGAGCGCTGCCTGCAGCCGTTATTGGGCGGTATCTGGGCCTGACAGATGAGGAAATAAGGCTCGGACTTCTCGATTTTTCGACGGTTGGGGGCCGGGCGAACATCATCGAAACCGGCTATATTACAATAATCGACGATTGCTATAACGCCAACCCCAATTCTGTTACTGCCGCCATTAAGTCCCTCAGCACGCTGGAGGGCAGGAAGGTCGCCATCCTCGGCGATATGCTGAATCTCGGGCGTGACAGCGACACGCTGCACCGCGATATCGGCGTTCTGACCGGCAAATCAGGCGTCGACTGCCTCATCTGCTGCGGCGCCCAGGCGGAGAATATCTATAAAGGGTTGATTTCATGCGGCGCCGAGATCGAGTCGTGGCATTTCCCATTAAAGGACGCTTTTTTCTCCGTCCTGCCGTCTCTCATCAAAAAAGGTGACAACGTCCTCGTCAAAGCCTCCCACGGTATGCACTTCGAGGAGATCACCGAAGTGCTTAAAGAACTAATTTGAATAAACATTCAATATATTACACATTGTCATTGGGAGCCATCCTATGATCCTCACCTACAAAGCAAACGAATCCGACAGCGGCAGAAAAGTCTATTCGATCATGCGGCGGGAGCTTCATATTTCCGCCGCTTTGACGCGCCGGCTCAAGCAGGCCGGCGCCATCTTTTTAAACGGGCTGCCCGCCTTTACCGACCGTCTCGTTTCACCCGGCGACACGCTGACCATCGATATCGCAGCCGCCGAGCCGCCCTGCGACAACATCCCGGAAGAGGGAGGCCTTGACATCCTGTACGAAGACAACGGGCTTCTTGCCGTCAACAAACCTCCGGGGATGCTCACACACCCGTCCCGTGCGAAAAACACCGGCACGCTTGCAAATATTGTCGCCGGATATCTCCTGAAAACGGCGGGGGACGGCTGCTGCCACGCCGTCAACCGTCTGGACAGGGACACCTCCGGCGTCGTTCTGTTCGCCAAAAACAGCCACATGAAGGCCCGCGCGTCAAGCGCGCTTTCATTGCCCGACGCTGAAAAGGAGTACCTGGCGCTCGTCTGCGGCGCCATGGACGCGCCGTCCGGCGTCATCGACAAGCCGATCCGTCGGCTCACGGAAGGCGATATGCTGCGCGTCACGGCCCCCGACGGCCAGCGCGCCGTCACGCATTACGAGACGATCGGCACAGCCGTTTTTCGGGAATGGACGGTATCACTCCTCCGCCTCCGGCTTGAGACGGGGCGGACGCACCAAATCCGTGTCCATATGCACGATGCCGGACATCCCATTCTGGGGGACCTCCTGTATGCTACGGAAGAGTCCCGCGCCAGCGCGGAAGCGCTCATCATCGCATCGCAGACCCTGCACGCCCGTCGCCTGTCCTTCACTGAGCCCGTATCCGGCCGTCGCCTCGACCTGACAGCACCCGTTCCTGAGCTTTTTGCCCGCGTTTTATCGGTATAATTAACTATTGACATCCTCCGAGTCTTAATTGTATAATGCTCTAGCGCTGTTTAAAAACAAGGCCCAGTAGTTCAGTTGGTTAGAACGCCAGCCTGTCACGCTGGAGGTCGACGGT
>CAZJCH010000348.1:0-3297 GCA_964544005.1 uncultured Papillibacter sp. | reverse complement strand
CGCGGGATCACGGCCTGCTTGGGCTGCGGGGGGATATCGTCATCGTCGTCGTCGCTCTGAAGCTCGATCTTCACGCCGTGCTCGTCGAGAACCCGGACGTCGAGGCAGAGCGACTGGAGCTCCTTGACGAGAACCTTGAAGGATTCAGGCACGCCCGGCTTCGGAATATTATGCCCCTTCACGATCGCTTCATAGGTACGAACGCGTCCGGTCACGTCATCGGACTTGACCGTCAGGATTTCCTGCAGGGTATACGCCGCGCCGTAAGCCTCCAGCGCCCAGACCTCCATTTCGCCGAAGCGCTGTCCGCCGAACTGGGCCTTGCCGCCCAGCGGCTGCTGTGTGACGAGACTGTACGGGCCTGTGGAACGGGCGTGTATTTTATCGTCAACCAAATGGTGCAGCTTCAAAAAGTAGACGTAACCGACGGTGACCGGGTTGTCGAACGGGTCGCCCGTCCGGCCGTCATATAAGACACTCTTGCCGTCCGACCGGAGTCCGGCGAGCTGCAGCGTTTCACGGATCTCCGCCTCGTTGGCGCCGTTGAAAATTGGTGAAGCGACCTTCCAGCCCAGCGTTTTCGCCGCGTAGCCCAGATGAACCTCTAGAACCTGACCGATATTCATACGCGACGGAACGCCCAGCGGGTTTAAGACGATGTCCAGGGGCGTGCCGTCCGGCATGTACGGCATATCCTCCTTCGGCAGGATGCGGGAGACGACGCCCTTATTGCCGTGGCGTCCGGCCATCTTGTCGCCGACGCTGATTTTCCTCTTCTGGGCGATATAGCAGCGGACGACCATATTGACGCCTGGATTCAGCTCATCGCCGTTTTCGCGGGTGAACACCTTGACATCGACGACAATGCCGCTCTCGCCGTGCGGTACCTTCAGCGAGGTATCACGAACCTCGCGGGCTTTCTCTCCGAAGATGGCACGCAGGAGCCGTTCCTCGGCGGTCAGGTCGGTCTCGCCCTTGGGCGTGACCTTACCGACGAGTATATCGCCGGCATGGACCTCAGCGCCGACACTGATGATGCCGCGCTCGTCGAGATAGCGGAGCGAGTCCTCGCCGACGCCGGGAATATCGCGGGTGATCTCCTCCGGGCCCAGCTTCGTGTCGCGGGCATCGATTTCATGCTCTTCGATGTGGATAGAGGTAAAGACATCGTTCATGGAAAGACGCTCATTAATCAGGATGGCGTCCTCGTAGTTGTAGCCCTCCCATGTCATAAAGCCGACAAGTATGTTTTTGCCCAGCGCGATCTCGCCCTCCGAGGTGGACGGGCCGTCAGCCAACATGCTGCCGGCACTGACGCGGTCACGCACATTAACGACAGGACGCTGGTTGATACAGGTGCCCTGGTTTGAACGTGCGAACTTCGTCAGCGTATAATCCTTGATTTCGCCGCTGTCGTAGCGGACCGTAATCTTTGTCGCGGAGACCGCCGTCACGACGCCGTCACCTTCGGCCAGTATGACAACCGTCGAATCAACCGCGCACTTATGCTCAATACCCGTAGCGACGATGGGCGCCTCGGTGGTCAATAGCGGAACGGCCTGACGCTGCATGTTCGCACCCATGAGCGCGCGGTTGGCGTCGTCGTTTTCAAGGAACGGGATCATCGCTGTGGCGATAGAAACCATCATGCGCGCCGAGATATCGATGTAATCAACGCGCTCCTTGTCGACCTCGACGATTTCGTCGCGGTGCCGGCAGGTAATACGTTGATTTGCAAGGCAGCCGTTTTCGTCCAGTGGTTCCGTCGCCTGGGCGACGATAAACTGGTCCTCCATATCGGCCGTGAGATAATCGATCTGGTCCATCACGCGGCAGGTTTTCTTTTCGAGTTTTCTGAACGGCGCGATAATAAAGCCGTACTCGTTGACCCTGGCGTAAGACGCAAGGTACGAAATCAGGCCGATGTTCGGACCTTCCGGCGTCTCAATGGGGCACATACGGCCGTAGTGGCTGTAGTGGACGTCGCGGACGTCAAAACTTGCGCGCTCCCTTGACAGGCCGCCCGGGCCGAGGGCCGACAGACGGCGTTTGTGCGTTAATTCGGCCAGCGGATTCGTCTGGTCCATGAACTGTGACAGCGGCGACGAGCCGAAAAACTCCTTGATAGCCGCCGTGACGGGCCGGATATTGATAAGGGACTGCGGGGTGATAATATCGAGGTCCTGGAGCGTCATGCGCTCACGGATGACGCGTTCCATACGCGAGAAGCCGACACGGAACTGGTTCTGCAGCAGCTCGCCGACGCTCCGCATCCTCCTGTTGCCGAGATGATCGATGTCGTCGGCCTCGCCGACGCCATGGGCCAGGCAGTTGAGGTAGTTGACGGAGGCGAAAATATCGTCCGGAATGATATGCTTCGGTATCAGGTCGTCAATGCGGTCACGGATGGCGTCTATGAGCTCCTGGCCGCTGTACTCCTCAAGGAGCTTCTTTAAAACGACAAAGCGCACTTTTTCCTTGATGCCAAGCTCCGTCTCGGGATTGAAGTCGACAAAACCGTCAAGCTTCACCATGCCGTTAGAGAAGGCACGGACTTCCCTGCCTTCCGCGTTGACATAGGCGTCCATGACGCCTCTGGCCTCAAGCTCTTGGGCCCGTTCGCGCGTCAGCGCTTCACCGGCCTCGGCGATGATCTCTCCCGTCATGGGGTCCGTGACGGGTCTTGCCAGGACATGGCCGCTCAGCCTGTTCCAGAGGGCGAGCTTTTTGTTGAACTTATAGCGCCCGACGGTGGATATGTCATACCGCCGCGCATCGAAGAAGAGATTCGTCAAAAGCGTCTCAGCGCTGTCGACCGTTGGCGGATCGCCGGGTCGCAGCCTCTTATAGAGCTCGATGAGCGCCTCCTCGCGGCTGCGGCAGGAATCCTTATCCAATGTGGCATTAATGCGCTCGTCGTCGCCAAAGACAAGCTTCAGCTGCTCGGTAGTCTCAACCCCGTACTCCGCGCCGGGGACAGAAAGCCACGTGAACGGCTCCGCAGTCGGGCGCCCTACGGCACGCAGCAGCCACGTAATGGGCAGCTTCCTGTTCTTGTCGACACGGACGAAAAACCCTTCGGAGGCGTCCGTCTCGTACTCGAGCCACGCACCCCTGTACGGGATCACAGTCGTCGCGTAAATGGTCACTGCCGTTTTCGCGTCCGTTTTCTTTTCATAATACACGCTGGGCGAGCGGATGATCTGGGATACGACGACGCGCTCCGCGCCGTTTATAATGAAGGTGCCGGCTTCCGTCATGAGCGGGAAATCCCCCATGAAGATTTCCTGCTCCTTA
>CAZJCH010000347.1:0-3297 GCA_964544005.1 uncultured Papillibacter sp. | reverse complement strand
ATGCCCATTGAAATTCCAATATAAATGAGGTTTGCGACGACGCCGTCCCAGTAGCTGTGTCTGAGTACCGTTTTTGCATTTGTCTTAAGCTCCGCGCCTGTCCACATGTGCGATCCTCCATCATATTGCCTGCAACTAAAATGCATTCTATTCCAGCCGACCACTTTTTGCAAGAAAAACGTCGGAAAACCCGCGTCAGGATTTCCGCTTTGTGTTAATATTCCCTAAATAATACCGATAAACATTGTGTTGACAAAAAAAGGAGCGTGATTGAATGAAATGGTTCATAAATGCGAAAATTTCCAAAAAGCTGATTCTCGGGTTCCTGATCGTCTCTATACTGGGCTTTATTATGGGGCTTGTTGGTATCCTGGGAATCCTGAAAATAACGGATAATGAAAATAAGCTGTACATCAGCAGCACAAAAGGCGCGATTACCATCGGCAACGCACAGCAGGCGTTTTTGAGCGTCGGTGTCAGCATCAGGGATCTCATCCTTTACAGTGACACGGATAGGACGGCGTACTATAAAAACATCAAGGATAATTTAGACTTGGTGGAAGTAGAGCTCAACAATTATGAAATGACAATGGCGGGAAACCAGGATAAAGGGTATAAGATAAATTTCGAGCATCTCTTATCGCAGTTTACGCAGTATAAAATGTCCGTCAATACCCTCGTAAAGATGTCACAGAACGATACCACCGACGAAAATCTCCGCGGCTTGATTGAATCGGCCGCAGTACCCGGGTCAAAGACTGCTGAAGCCTTCAGGACGGTCGCCGCGGATAACGCGGCGACGGCCTCGGCAAGCCTCGCCAGGGACAGCGCCAACTCAACGTCAAGCGTCATTATTATGATTTGCATCGTGATCATCTCGATTATCATCGCTATTTCACTCGGTGTCGGCCTGTCCCGCGTGATCGGCAAGCCGCTTCTGAAGATGGCAGAGGATTCCGGAAGGCTGGCCGTCGGTGATATCGGGTTTGCCGAAGGCCATTCCGGAACGAGAAGGGATGAGATCGGCAGCCTGGCCGCGGCCTTCAAGAAGGTCGTTGACAGCACAAAGATCCAGGCCGCCGCGGCGCAGCAGATTGCTGACGGAGATCTGACGGTCGCTATCGACGTCCGCTCGGATAAGGACATCCTTGGCATCAGCCTGTCGGGGCTTGTTGAAAACCTTAATCAACTGGTATTGTCTATCGTGACATCCGCCGAGCAGGTCGCGGAGGGTGCCGACCTGGTATCGGCTTCCAGCATAGTTTTGTCACAAGGTGCGACCGAGCAGGCGAGTTCTGTTCAGGAGCTTTCGGCGTCGATTGAAGAAATTGCCTCCCAGACAAATCGGAACGCGAAGAATGCCCAGACAGCCAGCGAGCTTGCCAAAAACGCAGAGACAGGAGCAACCGAGGGCCGTGAGCGGATGAAGGATATGGTCAAGGCGATGGATGATATCAGTGCGTCAGCCGCCAGCATCGGTAAAATCATCAAGGTCATTGACAGCATCGCGTTCCAGACGAATATTTTAGCGCTAAACGCTGCTGTCGAGGCGGCCCGGGCAGGCCAGCACGGGAAGGGCTTCGCCGTCGTCGCGGAGGAGGTCCGGTCATTGGCCGCCAAGTCCGCCCAGGCGGCAAAGGAGACGACGGCGCTCATCGAGGGTTCCGTTAAGAAGACGCAAGCAGGAACAAGGATCGCCGACGAGACGTCCGCAGCGCTGGACAGGATTGTGAGCGAGGTGGCAAAAGCGGCCAATCTTGTCAAAGAGATCGCCATCGCTTCAAATGAGCAGGCTGCCTCCATCCAGATGCTGAACAGCGGCATCACCCAGGTCTCGACGGTGGTGCAGAATGTGGCAGCCACATCGCAGGAAAGCGCCGCCGCCAGCGAGCAGCTGACCGGTCAGGCCAGCGCGCTGAAGGAGGCCGTCAGCGCCTTCAAGCTGAATAACAGCCCAATCCCGGACAGCAAACCGGCAAGCTTCTTCGAGCGCCATACAAGCCGGAAGATACCCGAAGACGAGATACCCGAAGACGAGATACCCGAAGACGAGATACCCGAAGACGAAATCATTACCCCCGATGAGGACGATTTCGAGAAATACTAACCCTCTATAATATTGAAAACACATATCCCGTATGATACTATGGTGAAGCAGTCTTCCGCAGCGTATTGATTCAATGTTGTCGTATTTAACTTATAGATAAGTGGAGGGGTTATCGTGAAAAAATGTACACAGTGCGGGCAGATCCTCGGCGACGATAAAAAGTTTTGTTTTAAGTGCGGCGGTTCAAATTACGAGCCGGTAGAAGAGCCCGGCGGTTCAAATTTCGAGCCCGCAGAAGAAGCCGGAGACACAAATCAACAGCCACCCCAGCCGGTCGCGCCACCTCAGCAGTTTTATAACACGCCGCAGCCGGCAGCCCCGCCGCCTCAGCAGCCTGTTCAGGCACCCCAGGCCTATTCGTCGCAGCCCTCGTACCAGCCCTCGTACCAGCAGCCGGCGTATCAACGACCGGCCAAGAATGAGACCGTATCCGTCGGTATGAACTTCCTGTTTATATTCCTCTCATTTATACCGGTTATCAATCTGATTTTCGCCATCGTTGTCGCTGTCGGCTCCGGATTTAAAAAATCATATCAGAATCTGGCCAGAGCCTGGCTGATCATGGCCCTGATCGGCATCGTCCTTTCGATCGTCTTTTACTTTGTATTTCAGTCTTATATCAACGATTTTCTTGATATCATCGAAGAAATTTACGACGAGTTTCTATATATGTACGGTTAATGAATTATCACGCGGCTCCTGAATTTTCTGTAATATTGACGCGCTTGGTGTCATATGCTACTATAAACACAGTTTATACATGCGCAACTTATATAAAAAGGAGATAGAAACATGGACGATTTTGAAAGGCCCGAAGGCAACGCGCCCGAAAGCAATGAGATACCGCCGCAGAATGCGAATCAGCAGCAGCAGTATTACTCATTCAACCAGCCTCAGAATCAATACCAGCAGCCCGGCGCTTACCAGCAGCCCGGTGCCTACCAGCAGCCCGGTGCCTACCAGCAGCCCGGCACTTATCAGCAGCCGAATAATCCGCAATATCCCTATCCGCCGAATTACCAGGCGCAATATTACAACCCCGCCCGCGGGAAAGCGACGGGTGCCCTCGTCCTGGGTATCATTTCGCTTGTATTTTTCTGGATGCCAATCGTCTCGGTGATTTGCGGCATAATCGGTATTGTTTTGGGCAGCATCGCCCGAAAAGATCTGCCGCCCGGTCCGGGCACTGG
>CAZJCH010000346.1:0-3319 GCA_964544005.1 uncultured Papillibacter sp. | reverse complement strand
GTAACCGCGGCGGCGTGTGCTTCCCAGCCCGGCTTCCATTCTGAATGAGTCAGGATAAAAAGGTCGCCGCGTTTGATTCCGCGTACGACGCGCGCACCGGCCTCGTCGGGAGATCGCTCCAGTGAGCGGATGTCGATGTTCGGGTCAAAATTGATGGTTGGCGTCAGCTTGGACTGATCGGTAGGTGAAAATGGTGCGCCCAGCTGTTTATCGCGCAGCGCATTTGTCGACTGACCCAGATTTGTCTGGAACGGCCCGGGACAAAACACGCTGGCCCCGACGCCCGTGCCCTCAAGATCAATGGCCAGCGTTTCCATAATGGCCATGACAGCTCGCTTTGTCGAATTGTAGAGCACCATGCCGGGGACGGGCATGAGCCCGTTTTTAGAGGCGGTGCTGACAACGTGGCCGCCCTCGCCGTGCTTAAGGATGCGGGGTAAGATCGTTTTAATGCCGTTTAAGATGCTCTTGAGGTTAATGTCGATGAAAAAATCCATATCCTCATAACTGGTCTCCCAGATGTTGCCTTCCCGGTGCCCGATCCCTGCATTATTAACAAGTACGTGAATTTTACCGAATACGGCTTCAGCTTCATCGGCGGCCTGGGCAAATGCGGTGCGGTCAGTGACGTCAAGCAGGATTCCGTGCGCCGGTAAATTGTGTTCTTTGAACATCGGCATCGCTTCATTAATCGCTGCCTGCCTGAAATCGGCGATCACGATTTTCATACCTTCTTTGGCACAGGCTTTTGCAATACCCAATCCCAGGCCGCTCGCGCCGCCTGTGATAAATGCGGTTTTTCCTTTTAAGTCTTTCACAGTATTCTCCTCGCAACATTTTTTTCTTTAAAACACATTCGTGTTCACATATTTTCAAATACCATTATACACGAGTCATTTTCCATTGGTAATACGGAAATAAGATAAATGTATACGAATATTGCAATATATAAAATAAGTCATTAAATCATATATCAAAAAGATTGGTAAAATATAAAATTGACATTAAAAGACAGACTGAGTATTATTAAAGTCGCCGTTTAGGCGTAGGTAAGAGAAAATGAGTTTTACATTCGAAAGGAAACAAACAATGAAATCAACAGGTATCGTGAGAAAAGTCGATGAATTAGGAAGGATAGTACTACCGATTGAGCTTCGCCGTACGTTGGACATCGCCGAGAAAGATTCACTGGAGATATATGTCGACGAATCTTCAATCATACTTACAAAATATGAACCGGCATGTATTTTCTGCGGGAACGCAAAAGGGGTAGAAAACTACAAGGGCAAGAACATATGTTCTTCATGCATGAAGGAGTTTAAGAAAAAGGCCTAGTGTTTTACGCCGACATGAGCTGTTAAACCAGAATACAGCTATTAGTTGAAAATGAAATCCAACGAGACGTCCGCTGCAATACTTACCATTGCAGCGGACGGTTTCTATTATCCGACGGGTACTGGTACTGCGGGGACAATCAGGGTCAAAGAAAACAAATCCTTAAATGATATCGAATGCCTGCCTCACCATCGGTGGATTCTTTTCAAATGAAAACAGCTCGGTCACCTCAACCTCTATCGGGCTTGTTGTATCACGCAATACATAAGCGCTTTGGACCTTTAACGTGGTTCCGGGCTTTATATCCGTCATTAAAAGCTCTGAATCATAGTCGTCGCTATCCATTATGATTGCCGTCTCACATTCCACGCCGCCTTGGAATACAGCATCATCAACCGCAAACATGAAGCTCTGTGCCTCATCACCGTTATTAGTCCATTCATATGTGACAATGACTGCCGGTTTGCTTTCGTAATCTTTTGAGAGTTTATAGTCAAGGATACTCACATCGATATTCCCCAGACTGCCGTTTCCTATTTGACTAGATGCATCTTGTGAGGGCGAAGGGGAGGGTGAGGGCGACGGTGAAGGTGCGGGAGGCTCTGAAGGCTCCTGTGATATGTGCGCACTTGGCGAAACAGATGGAGCCGGAGTGTTCGGCGAAGCGCATCCAATGAGCACGAGAGCCATCATTAACGGCATAGATATGCGAAATGTTTTTTTCATCTATAATCACCTTTCAAGAAATACGCTGCATTGATTAATATAACCCATTTTCCAAGCTTCATTTACATTCATGCAAAAAAGCCTCGAAATCGACTGATTCCGAGGCATATGCTGATTATGGCAGAATTACACGGCTGCAGCGCCGCTGAAGGCACTTAATGGAGCGCTATTTCCCAATCGTTTCAAGGTCATACGGCGTCGTCTGGTAGACGTAGTAGTTGAGCCAGTTATTGTAGAGGAGCTGGGCGTGGGCGCGCCAAGTGACCGTGGGGGGCTGGGTGGGGTCGTTGTTTTGGAAGTAGTTTTTCGGGATTTCAATGCTCAGGCCCTTTTGAACGTCGCGGGCATACTCCAGCGCCAGCGTGTCGGCGTCATATTCAGCGTGGCCTGTGATAAAGAAGCGGCGGTTATCTTCTGATTTGACTGCGAAGACGCCAGCCTCATTGGAGACAGACATGAGCTCAAGCTCCGGAACAGCAAGGATGTCTTCCTCCAGTACGCCCGTATATCGGGAGTGGGGCATCCAGAATTCATCATCAAAGCCGCGGAAAAACGGTGATTGCGGCTTTAAGGTTTTATGCCGAAAGACGCCGAATATTTTTTTCGGCAGCGGCACCTTCTTTATACCATAATGATAATATAAGCCTGCCTGTGCGCCCCAACAGATGTGGAATGTCGAATGGACATTGTGAGACGTCCATTCCATTATATCGCAGAGTTCGGGCCAATAGTCGACCTCCTCGAAATCGAGGTTTTCAACCGGTGCTCCTGTGATGATCATACCGTCGTAATGCTTATTCTTGATTTTTTCAAAGGACGTATAGAAGGATTCCAAATGCTGCGCGTCGACATTTTTAGCCTCGTGGCTGATCGTCTGCAGAAATTCGACCTCAATTTGCAGCGGTGTATTGGAAAGCTTTCTTAAAAGCTGCGTTTCGGTGATGATTTTTGTCGGCATGAGATTGAGGATTAAGAACTTTAAAGGGCGTATATCCTGATGGATGGCGCGGTATTCCGTCATCACAAATATGTTCTCGTTTTCAAGAATGTCCTTAGCTGGAAGAGAATCTGCAATTTTAATTGGCATGATTGTACTCCTTATAAATAAAAGAGCTGATGTGGGGAATAAATAACGCCGTATCAAACTCTATATCATTAATTATATTGTATAGGCACCTGAAAATCAATATGGGATATGCTTCAGTTAGTGTCAAGTAAACGTTGGCAAAACCAAACCGGTCACGAAACTGGAAAAACT
>CAZJCH010000345.1:0-3323 GCA_964544005.1 uncultured Papillibacter sp. | reverse complement strand
AAACAAATCGGTTTAGTGCACTTGTTATCAAACCGTTATCAAAAGGCAAATAAAAGTCCCTAAAGCCCAGTGTTTCCAAGGCTTTCGGGACTTCGTTACTTATTCCCACTCGATCGTCGCAGGCGGCTTCCCCGTAATATCGTACACCACGCGGGAGATGCCTTTGACCTCGTTGACGATGCGGGAGGCGGTGCGGCCTAAGAGGTTGTAAGAGATGGGGACGACCTGGCAGGTCATGAAATCGGTGGTTTTGACGGCGCGGAGGGCGACGGTCCAGCCGTGGGTGCGGAAATCGCCCATGACGCCGACGGTGCGGGTGTCGGTCAGGACGGCGAAGTATTGATCGGCTTTTTGGCGGGAGCGTTTCATCTCATGGCGGAAGATGGCGTCGGCGTCGCGGAGGATATCCAGCTTTTCTTTTGTGATGTCGCCGATCACGCGGACGGCGAGGCCGGGGCCGGGGAACGGCTGGCGCTCAACGAGGGCATTCGGCAGGCCGAGCTGGCGGCCTAACGCACGCACCTCGTCCTTGAAGAGGCCGCGGAGCGGTTCCACGAGCTCCGTGAAGCACATATCCTCCGGCAGCCCGCCGACATTGTGATGACTCTTGATGACGGCAGAATTGACGCCGGATTCAATGACGTCGGGATAGATCGTCCCTTGGGCCAGAAAGCGTATTTTTCCAAGCTTCCTGGCCTCATCCTCGAAAACACGGACAAACTCCGTGCCGATAAGCTTTCTCTTCTGTTCGGGTTCCGACACGCCTTTTAATAGGCTTAAAAACCTGTCTTCCGCGTTCACGCGGATTAAATGGAGGTCTCGTTTGGCAAACGCCGCCTCCACCTCGTCGCCCTCGTTTTTACGCATCAGTCCGTGGTCGACAAAGATGCAGTGGAGCTGGCCCGGTATGGCTTTGGCCAGAAGCGCCGCGCAGACGGAGGAATCGACGCCGCCGGAGAGGCCGAGGATCACATGCTCAGCGCCGACCTGCTCCCGGATTTCCCGGACCATCCGTGCCTCATAGTCGTGAATATCATAATCGCCTTTGGCCAGACAGACCTCAAACAGATAATTATGGATAATCTGCGTCCCGTTCGGCGTGTTCTCCACCTCGGGATGGAACTGGGTGCCATAAAGGCGCCGCGTCAAATCGGCAATGGCGGCATTGGGGCAGGTTGACGTCGACCCTATCGTCACAAAGCCTTCAGGCAGCGTATGCACCTGATCGGTGTGGCTCATCAGGCCGA
This sequence comes from uncultured Papillibacter sp., assembly GCA_964544005.1. Taxonomy (GTDB): domain Bacteria; phylum Bacillota; class Clostridia; order Oscillospirales; family Oscillospiraceae; genus Sporobacter. The sequence goes on along the minus strand of CAZJCH010000345.1, from coordinate 2,076 downwards.
TCTGGTTTTTATCGAGCCCTGTAAATAACGGCGAGGCCGTGTCCACAGTGACTTTTGTCCGACCGTATTCGCTCTTTGAACAGGGTTTGACCTCGCCGCCCGTCGAATAGACCATCAGCTGCAGGCCATAACAGATGCCGAGGATCGGGATACCCATATCGAACAGCTTTGGGTCGCACGTCGGTGCGCCGTCACAGTAGACGCTGTCGGGGCCGCCGGTGAGGATGATGCCGATGGGGGAAAGCGCGCGGATATCATCGAGCGCCATATCGCCGGGCTTGATCACAGAGCAGACATTGCATTCCCTGACCCGCCGCGCGATGAGCTCCTTGTACTGCCCGCCAAAGTCCAGAACGATAACGAGTTGATTCTCCATATGACGATTCCCTGCCCTTTCATCATCATGAATCTGTAAATAATTATCATTGTAGATTAGCATTAAAGTAATCGCGTGTCAATAAAAACCGAAAGGCGCCGGCGCACTAAAAATACGGGTAAAAAATCAAAAGAAAACTGTTGACCTGTATGTGTTTATTGTGATATACTCGCTTTACCTGTCGGCAGATAGGTTTATTTTGTGTGCTTAGAAACACGAAAAACCGTTATACTGTCAATTTAAAGCAGGGAGGCAAACTAAAATGGAGGTGCCGATATGCGCGTCAAAATTGTTCTCAGGTGTAACGAGTGCAAGCAGAGAAACTATAACACGATGAAGAACAAGAAAAACACACCGGAAAAGCTGGAAATGAACAAATACTGCCGCTTCTGCCGCAAACACACAGTCCACAGCGAAACGAAGTAACCTTACATTAAAGGAAAGGACGTGTATTAATGTCGGAAGAAAAGCTGGACCAGCCGGATGTAAAATTACCGGATATCAAAGGCAAGGGAAAAAAGGAAAAGAAAAAGCGTAAGAACCGTTTAGCCAAGTGGTTTCGCGAGATGAGGAGCGAGCTGAAAAAGGTCGTTTGGCCGACCCGGAAGCAGGTTGTCAACAATACGATCATCGTTCTCGTTATTGTTGTTATATCGGCTATCGCTATCTGGGCTGTTGACCAGGCGGGATCAGCTATCGTAACGACGCTGCTCAGACTCGGAGGGCATTAATTAATGTCCGAAGAAGCGAGATGGTACGTCGTCCACACGTATTCCGGCTATGAAAATGCCGTCGCGGCGACAATCGAAAAAGCCGCTGAAAACAGAAAAATGCAGGATCTGATCCTGGAAGTCAAAATTCCAATGGAAACCGTCACCGAAATTCATGAATCCCAGCCCAGGACGGTTGAAAGGAAGATTTTCCCCGGATACGTCCTCATCAAGATGATCATGACAGATGAAAGCTGGCATCTCGTCCGCAATGTGCGCGGCGTGACCGGTTTCGTCGGATCTGCCAACAAGGCGGTTCCATTGACGGAGGAAGAGATTCTGTCGCTCGGCATTGAGAAGCATGAGATTATCGTGGGTTATGAAGTCGGTCATACCGTCAAGGTCATTGACGGCCCGCTCGTCGGTTTCCTCGGCACAGTTGAGGAAATTGAAACCGACAAGAGCAGAGTGCGCGTCATTGTATCCATGTTCGGGCGCGAGACTCCGGTCGACCTCGACTTTGATCAGGTCGAAGCGGTCAAGTAACACAAAACAACATTGCAAACAAACGTAAAACCGTTTTTGCCAATCCAGACAATTGGCAAGTGGGAGGATCAGGCCTGAGTTAAGCAGTTAAAACCAATTGCGAAGCTCATTGGCTGCTCCGAAAAAACGTACACGGCCGTTGGCTGTGTATCACCACATCTTATATAGGAGGTGCTCACACAGTGGCACTAAAAGTAACAGGACTTGTTAAACTTCAAATTCCTGCCGGTAAGGCGACGCCGGCTCCCCCGGTAGGACCGGCGCTCGGCCAGCACGGCGTCAATATCGGTTTGTTCACAAAGGAATTCAACGAGCGCACGAAAAACGACCTCGGCATGACGATCCCCGTCGTCATCACGGTCTATTCCGACAGAAGCTTCTCATTTATTACAAAGGCACCCCCCGTATCCAACCTTCTGAAGAAGGCCTGCGGCATTGAAAAGG
>CAZJCH010000344.1:0-3348 GCA_964544005.1 uncultured Papillibacter sp. | reverse complement strand
GAAACAAAGGACTATTACAGGCTTTACGATATCCGCGACAAGTCTCAGAATACGCAATAGCGTGACAATCGCATCCGAAAGGAAGGTTTTTTATGGAAGACAAGAGGCAAAGCGGTTACCCCATTTATACGGAAGACGAGTTGGGCATGATTCAGCAGGTCGCCTCCGCAAACGACTGCACCGGGCTGGAGCCGCGGCCGCCGCTGCAGTCCTATGAAGACGAGTCATACACGGAGCTTTACAACAAGCCGCAGCAGACAGAAAGCGTCAATAACGGTTTCCAGCAAGTACACCCAAAGAAGCGTGATTTTTAACCGCTTATTCAATAAGCCCGGACATGTCATATTGAGGAGCAAGCGACGAAAAATCCCCAGGTAATCATATGGTATCGCACCACTGCAAGATTGCCTGGAGATTCTTCACTTGTTCAGAATGACAATTTACGGAAACTTTTGGCTTAAATCCTCATTTTCTGACAAACCGGACAAAGCCGCCGCCGATTTTAGTTGTATCAAACCATTTTTTCAAGTTCACATGCAGGAGCTTCCCCTCATCGGCAATGTCGGCGAAGGCTGCGCCGCCGTCCTCGTCGTATTGCAGCGACAGGATGGTAACCCAGTGCCAGGTGTCGAGGAGCGTCTCTTCACCCTTATCCAGGCTGAGAAACGCCACAGGCACGTCGTTTGCGAGGGAACCGCTGATGAAAGCGAGCAAAGCCCCGAAGTCGGGCCGGTACTGCTTTTTCTTCGGGATATCCATTTCCTTGGGCTCTAAATCGAGGTTCTTTGAAGCGATATAAGCCAATATGCCTTTTTTTAGGTACGCCGTCGACGGAATCCCCTGCATTCCCGGTGTGACATATTTCCACACATCCTCCATAAGCTCCTGAAAATCACTTTTCGACAGCGGCGCATACTCGATATCGGCGCCGATGCGGCTTCGGCTCAGATAGCTCATGATATTTGCCACAGTCGTCGGCCCGCAGCCGGACATGCGCTTCCACCAGGCGCCGTACCACTCCTGCCAGCCGCCGCAGTAAACCTGCGCGGCTTCCTCATCGAGGATTTCGAAGAGTTTTATATTATTTATTGATACATTAACCATTCTACAGACCTCATGCGATTCTGACTGCACAACAATCCATCCGCTCCATTGTATTGCAGCCCTTGTTAATATGGAACAAAAGTCGCACCGTGTCATTCCCGGATAAAAGGCGGCAGCATATCGAAACAGGGCAGACACGAGGTCTGCCCCTACGGTTCCGCGTGTCTGTTACCGACAGCGGTATGTTATTTCAGCTCAACGATATACTTATCGAGCAGCTCGACGGGGTGGTACGACATCTTCGATATACGCAGGCCTTCGACGCCGTCGTCCTCTTCCCTGTTGATATACACGATGTCCTCCTGCGCGAACATTTTCGTGAACTGATTGACGAGCATCGGATAAGAGCCGCTATATTCCGTCAGTGATTTCTCTATATGCACAAACAGCGTGTCCCCAATGATCTCGCCAAGCGACGCCCCGATAACCTGACCGTTCACCTTGAGTACACCGCCGAAGAGTCTGTATCTCTCCATATTGTCGAGGACCTCGAGCGTTTTGATGTTCCCCTCGTCGTAAGCGGGGTAATCCTTGACATGCTCGTTGGCGTAACGCTCAAAAAAGGATCTGACAGCGGGGAGGTTCTCCCCGTTAATCGGTTCAAACAACCAATCCGGGTATTCCCGCAGGAACCTGTTGATATGGTTGCGCTGGCCGCTGTATTTCCGCCCGGGCAGATTTTTGATATCGTCGCTCAGATAAAGATAGTCCGACCACGCCCGGTCCGTCGACGCTTCGGCATCCGGAAACAACTCCTTTATCCTCTCAAGCCGATGCGGTGAGACAGCGCAGAGCCGTGGGACGCACCCGAGCGTGCGGCAATATTCAACTATTGTGTCATATGTTTCCTTCTCGCCGCGCGGATTTTGTTCGCCTCTGGGCGGCGTAAACGCGATATCACCGGTCAGATATCTGACCTTCAAATAGAGTGTTTCGTCAATAATTGTGAATTCCGTTTTAAACAGGTCGCGCCATATAAATGTTCCGCCGATTGTACAGTCGCAGATGCGGCAGAGGTTGTTTTCAAAATAAGGTCTGAGCAGGTCAATATGCTCAAGGCCCAGCGCTTTAAAGTCCAAGCTTGTCCCTCACTATTTCGTCCAATTCAACGATTCTTTATTTTTTACAAAGTACTCAAGGCCGGAATATAGTGTGACCACGATAATCAGACCAATGCAGATATCTTTAAGTATTGGCAGTATCGGTAAAAACATCAGGATGATGCACACCATTGTTGTCGCCGTCTTGATTTTTCCTGAAATCCCGGCTGCGATTACGGTGCCTTTGTCAACGGCCACAAGCCGGAGCGCCGTCACGGCAAATTCGCGGATGATGACGATAAGCACAGCCCACGCGGGCATGAGCCCCTGCTGCGTAAACCATAAAAGTGCGGCGACAACGAGCACCTTGTCGGCCAGCGGATCCATAAATTTGCCGAAGTCCGTGACCTGGTCGCGGCTTCTGGCAATATACCCGTCGGCAAAATCCGTTAAACTGGCGATTACGAAAATTGCGAGGGCAACATATTGGCTGTATTCAAAGCCAATATATAAGACAGCTAGAAAAGCGGGGATCAGTATCACTCTCAGCATTGTCAGCTTATTTGCTGTGTTCATTTATTCCTCCATCAGAACGCCCAGCGGTTCGCCGTCAAGCGTATCTTCAATCCGGACAAGGTTAAAATCATCCATTCTTACGCCGTCGCCTGTAAAGTAAACCAGGCCGTCAATTTCAGGCGATTCTGCATAGCTGCGGCCGTAATAATACGTGCCGTCGAAGCCTTCGGCCAAAACTCTTATGACGCTGCCGATGCGGCTTTTCGCGCAGCTGTCCAGAATGCCGGCCTGCAGCGCCATGATCGCCTCTGCCCGCGCGCACGCCGTCTCATGATCCGGGTAGTCCATGGCCGCGGCAGTAGTGCCCTCCTCGGGCGAATACGGAAAAACGCCGGCGCGCTCGATCTTCGCGTCTTTCAGAAAATCATAAAGCTCCTCGAACTCTTTTTCACCCTCGCCGGGCAAGCCCGCAATCAGGCTCGTCCGGAGCACAACGCCAGGAATTTTTTCCCTCAGCTTTTTAAAAAGCGCGCGGATTTCCGCTCCCGTTCCGCGGCGGCACATCCTTTTCAGTATGCCGTCGCTGATATGCTGGATGGGTATGTCCAGGTACTTTAGTATTTTATCATTTTTTGTGATAACGTCAATGAGCATACTGAAAAGGATGTGCCGCCGCGGAACATCCTTT
>CAZJCH010000343.1:0-3356 GCA_964544005.1 uncultured Papillibacter sp. | reverse complement strand
CGACGCAATGGCTGCCGAAGAGCATCACCGAGAAGCGACATGCACATAATTTACCCCATCTTTTATTTTCAAGGAGAAAAGATGGGGTATTTTCATATCCTCCGACCGCTGATTCAGCTGCCCGAGCGTTTATTCCTCAAAGCGACGGCTACAGCTCAATGGGGCTACCCTGAATTTCCGGGCGGTTTTTAAAGAGATTTACTATTTTTATCGCCACGGGGTGCATACCTTCCAGCTTAAAGGCTGTAAACGCCGGTCCTTCATGCTTCTTATATGTTACAACGAGATATTTTCTGATTGTTCTAACTTGCTTTTCCTTTGCCCTTCCTCCGACCATCGCTCCAAGGGGGCCGAAAAGCACAGCCCCGCCAACAGCTCCCCCGACGCTGCTCACATATGATTTTCGGATATCCACATCAGATATAATCGATATATCGGAGATCTTGGACATTGATAAATTAAAGGTCTGCCCGGCGCCCTGAATCATTATTTTATCGTTAAAATAATAAACAGTGCATTTCGTATTTTCTGCAAGCGGCAATCCTGACGCGTGCAGATAACTGCCTTTGAGGATAAAACCCAACCTTCTTTTTTCGTCGCAATGAGCTTTCTCTCTTCTTCTTTTCCTCGTTATCGACATTATTATGTCAACTATAACCTTGATAATCAGGACAAAAAACAATGAAATGATAATAATAATTCCCAACAAAATAATCACCGCGATTATTTTAACCAATAAATAAGCTTTAACGCCAACCGGCACGTCATATGAATGACGGATTTTTGCCTTTTCATCGCTGGGCCTGTCATCTTTTGCTTGCAATATCCGCCGCGCTCAGGGAAAAATAAAGCATAACGCAAAATTAATCCCCTCAAAGGAGACATATGAGTACTCTAAAACACAACGAAACAGGATGGAATTTTGACAACAGCTATAGTCGGCTGCCCGATATATTCTTCAGCAGATTAAACCCGACGCCAGTCCGCGCCCCGCAATTTGCGGTCAAAAACGATGCGCTGGCCGAGGCTTTGGGTCTTGACGCCCGGTCGTTAACCGCAGACGAGCTTTCCGGTAACAGGCTGCCCGACGGCACTGAACCCATCGCACAGGCCTATGCCGGGCATCAGTTCGGTTATTTCGCGATGCTGGGAGACGGGCGCGCCCTCACACTCGGGGAACATCTGAACCCTCAGGGCGACCGGTTTGATATCCAGCTGAAGGGCTCGGGCCGGACGCCGTACTCCCGTGGCGGCGACGGCCGCGCGGCGCTCGCGCCGATGCTGCGGGAGTATATCGTCAGCGAAGCGATGTACGGGCTGAAAGTCCCGACGACGCGGAGCCTCGCCGTCATCGCGACGGGAGAACCCGTCTACCGTGGAAAAGCGCTGCCCGGGGCAATCCTGGCCCGTGTCGCCTCTAGCCATATCCGCGTGGGGACATTCCAGTACGCAGCGAAATTCGGCTCCAAGGAAGACCTCCGCGCTTTGGCGGACTATACGCTGCACCGCCACTTCCCCGAATGCGGGGAGCAGGACAACCGGTATCTGTACCTGCTCCGGCAGGTCGCGGTCAGGCAGGCCAGGCTCATCTCCAAATGGCAGCTCGTTGGCTTCCTGCACGGTGTGATGAACACAGACAACATGGCCGTCAGCGGAGAGACGATTGACTACGGACCCTGCGCCTTTATGGACGCCTATCATCCCGAGACCGTCTTCAGCTCCATTGATCTAAACGGCCGCTACTCCTACGGCAATCAGCCGGACATCGGCGGCTGGAATCTGACGCGTTTCGCCGAGGCGCTGCTGCCTTTGATTCATAACGACCGGGAGAAGGCGATCGAGGCAGCCCGGGAGGTCATTGAGGAATATAAAAAGCTGTATTATGAGGAATGGCTGTCCGGTATGCGCGCTAAGCTCGGACTGCTCAACGCCGAGGAGCAGGATGAGCGCCTGATCCTGTCATTGCTGGACATCATGGACAGGCATAACGCGGATTACACGAATACCTTCCTTTCGCTGACCCTTGACAGGCCGGCGCCGGGCAGCCTGTTCGGGAATGAGGAATTCGTCCAATGGCAGCTGGCCTGGAGACACCGTTTACAGAGGCAGGAGGCCTCGGGGAAAACGGCGGCCGATCTGATGCGCCGCTCCAATCCGGCTGTTATTCCCCGGAATCACCGGGTGGAGGCGGCGCTGGAGGCGGCCTCAAACGGAGATGACAGCGTCATGCGCCGGCTCCTTGACGTCCTGGAGGATCCCTTTGCGCACACGCCGGAACAAGCCGGGTATGGGGCGCCTCCCGACCCGTCGGCCTGTCCTTACAAAACCTTTTGCGGAACTTAAACGCCCGCGTATCTCAGGCTTGATTATCTGCGCCGATTTCTATATAGTAGATATCAGATAAATGACAAAGTCTACTAATCGGAGGTACAGTCAATGGGTCAACATTTAAACGGTAAGGTCGCGCTTGTCACCGGTTCCGGTCAGGGCATCGGGCGCGCCGTGGCCATCGCGCTGGCGGCGGAAGGCGCTAAGGTCGTCACCAACAACAGGAGCCCCGTGAAAAAGAATGTGGCAAATCAGCTGGATGAAAAAAAGCTGGCGCGCCTGACGCCGGAGCAGCTGAAATGGTACAACGAGGAAATTGAAAAATACACCGGCGACGCCGAGACGACGGCCGCCGCTATCCGCGCCGCCGGGGGCGAGGCCGCCGCGTTCTTCGGCGACCTGTCCGTCTTTGATGTGGCGAAAAAGATGGTGGAATTCACGGTCGAGACATATGGTTCTATCGATATCGTCGTCAACGTCGCCGGCGGCTTCGGATTCGCGCCGGTTGACAAGATCACCGAGGAGCTTTGGGACAGGGTCAACAACCCTAAACCGAAGGGCTACTTCAACGTCATCCATCACGCCGTCCCCTACATGAAGAAAAAGGGCTGGGGCCGCATCATCAACTGCTCCTCCCCCGCCTGGACGGGCGGCCCGATCCGCCAATGCGAATACTGTGCCGCCAACGCCGGTGTCGTGGGCATGACCTGGGGCCTCGCGACGGAACTTGCTGAGGACGGCATCACCTGCAACGTTTTCGCGCCCGCGGCGAAGACGCGCTCATCCGTCGACGCGGAGCTCATCGACAAGACAACAGACGCTGACGAGCGCGCCACAAAGGACGGCCAGCCCTTTACAAGCTACGACGGGACGCAGCCGCCTGAGACCTTCTCCGCGTTCATCGCCTATCTCGCCTCCGACGAAGCGAAGGACGTGACCGGCTCCGTGTTCATGACCATGGGCGGCTTCATCGGCCGGTGGGCCAATCCGACGATGGAGGCCACCATGTTCAAGCCCGAGGGCTGGAC
>CAZJCH010000342.1:0-3363 GCA_964544005.1 uncultured Papillibacter sp. | reverse complement strand
GCCGAGATGCAGTTCCGGGCGTCGCAGATGCGCAAGGAATCGCGAGGGTGGTTCCTGCGTGAGGATTACCCCGATACGGACAACGACAACTGGCTGAAATGGATCATTGTCAAAAAGCAGGGCGACGCGATGGCGCTGAGTACTGAGGATGTCCCCTGGGAGAAATGGCCGGTTAAACCGAGCCGTTCTTAAGGCGAAGTGAGGTTGCGATTATGATTAAAGTCGAGAAGGATTTCGCGCAGAGCATGTTCAGCATTCAGGGGAAGGTCGCGCTTGTCACCGGCGCCACGGGTGCCCTGGGCGGCGCCATTGCCAAAGCTTATGGCTATCAGGGCGCTAAAGTCGTCCTGACGGCGCGCAACGCCGCAAAGCTCAGGGAGCTTGAAGCCGAGTTCAAGGCCGAAGGCATCGACTGCGCTTGTATCACCGGCGACCCCGCTATCAAGACCGACATGAAAAAAGTCATTGAATTCACAGTCAAAACTTACGGAGAGATTAATATCCTTGCCGTCTGCCACGGTTACAATGCGCCGAAGAGCATATTGGAACAGAGCGTGGAGGACTGGCAGAAGATTATGGACGCCGACCTCAAGAGCGTTTATGTCGTCTGCAGGGCCGCAGCTGAACAGATGGTCGTCCAGAATAAGGGCGGTAAAATGGTGGTTACCTCCTCGGCTCGAAGCAAAATGGGCATGAAGGGGTATACGGGTTACTGTGCCTCAAAGGGCGGCTGCGACCTGATGATCCAGTCCATGGCCAGCGATCTGGCGCCGTACCATATCACCGTCAACACCATAAATCCGACGGTGTTCCGCTCTGATCTCACTGAATGGATGTTCGACCCAGAATCGGCTGTCTATCAGAATTTTCTAAAGCGCCTGCCTATCGGGCGGCTGGGAGAGGTGCAGGACTTCGTCGGCCTGGCCACGTTCCTCGCTTCTCCGGCCTCCGATTTCCTGACCGGCGGCAACTATGACGCCACCGGCGGCTACTGGGCAAACTAAAGACATATGAAAGACATCAAAAACGTCCTCATCGTCGGCGGAGGGATGATGGGTAAGAACATCGCCTTTGTCATGACGGCAAACCCGGCGCTCAAGGTCATCGTGACCGACATTGCGGAAACTGATGTGCGCGCGGGCATCAGGACCAGCTGCCGCCAGCTCGTGGAGCACGGCGTCATCACGTCCGATGAATTGGAGGCGCGCCTTATGCGCGTTACCTTTTCGACGGACATGGGAAGCGATGACGTCCGGAACGCGGATCTCGTGATCGAGGCCGTTTTCGAGGACATGGCAGTCAAGCGCGGCACTTTTGCGAAATTGGAATCAATTTGTTCGCCCGAAGCAATCTTCTGCACCAACACGTCCGTGATGAGCCCGTCTGAGATCAGCGCCGCGCTGCAATACAGAGAGCGCTTCGTCGGCACCCATTTCTGGAATCCGGCACATTTGATCCCGCTTGTGGAGGTCGTGAAATCCGACGCGACAAGTGACGAAACCGCTGACACTGTGATGGCGCTGCTTCAATCCGTCGGGAAAAAGCCGGTCCTGTGCAGAAAAGACGTTCCGGGTTTTATCGCCAACAGGATGCAGCACGCCCTGTGGCGGGAGGCCATCTCCCTCGTCGAAAACGGCATTGCCGATGCCGAAACGGTGGACATGGCAGTCAAATATTCCTTTGGTTTAAGGCTGCCGCAGCTTGGCCCCCTGGAAAACGCGGATATGGTCGGTACAGACCTGACGTACAGTATCCACGACTACATTCTGCCGTATCTTGAATCATCGCCGCATCCGTCGGCGATCCTGACAGAACTGCGCAGCAACGGAGACCTTGGCTTCAAGACCGGGAAAGGCTTCCGCAGCTGGACGCCGGATGAAATGCAGGCGGTAAAAGATGATCTGAACGAGTACCTAATTAAAGCATTATACGGTAAATGAGTAATGACGGTGCGATGTGGGCATCGCGCCCTACGGAAACCCCGCATACCGTAGCGGCGATCTTTGATCGCCTGTCAGGCAAAGGAGAAATTGAAAAACAGGAGGAAAAATTAATGGGCAAGAAAGTATTTGTTGATCTGACACACCCGTTCAGTGCGGAAATCCCCCGCTGGCCGTACTTTGACAAGCCGATTATCGATAACAATCACACCATGGCAAAGGGCGGCGTCCTGACCCAGAAGGTCACCTGCACCATGCACACCGGAACCCACTGCGACGCACCCCGCCATGTAATGGAGCGGGAATTTGACGGCAGAAGAGCGCGCTATACCCACGAAATGCCGGTGGACGCTTATACCGGCGACGCCGTCTGCCTGCCCATCGAGATCGAGCGATGGGGGTTAATCGGTCCCAAGCACCTTGAGGCCGCCTGTGAAAAGGTTGGCATCAAGACGAATGAACTGGAGGGCATGGTCATCTGCCTGAATACCGGCATGCACCGACTGTTCGACGACTCCAAGGAGTATTACCACTATTCCTGCGGCACCGGCGTCGAGGCCGGCAAGTGGTTTGTAAAGAACAAGGTCAAATGCGTTGCCATGGACTCTCAGGCGCTGGACCATCCGCTGCATACCGCCATGGGCAACAACGGCATGACCCGAATGAACCTGCTGGGCGCCTCCGGTCGGCCGATCACCGAGGAGTACATCGAGCAGTTCGGTATCGAGGCGTATGCCGAGTTCGATAAGTTTGAGTATATCAAGCTGTACGGCCAGAAAGCCTACGACGAGAAGTTCGGCGATCTGGAAGCCATCGGCTGCTGGGGCACCTGGGAGCCTTGCCACAAGACCATGCTGGGCCATGGTATCGTAGGCGTCGAGAACCTGGGCGGCGACCTGGACAAGGTCTCCGGCAAGCACTTCAGATTCTACTGCTTCCCGCTCCGGTGGTACCTGGGCGACGGTTCCATGGCCCGGTGCGCTGCGGAGATCGACGAGGACGACCTGAACGATGTGCCCGACAGGACCTACACTTACGGCGGAAACATATGAGCGACTTGAAGAACAAGAGGATTATCACCGTCGCTACAACAGGTGCCTGGCCGACGAAGGAGAACACGCCGAACGTTCCCATCGAGCCAAGTGAGATCGCGCAGGAGATCTATAACTGCTGGAAGGAAGGCGCCGCCGTTGCGCACATCCACTGCCGCGACAACAAGGGCAAAGCCGCGATGGTATTCGAGAAGTTCGAAGAGACGGTCCATCTCATCCGCGCGCGGAAGGACTGCGACATCATCCTCAACATTACAACCTCCGGCGGCGTGAATCTCAAGGAGGAAGACAGGCTGCGGCCGTTTTTCGAGCTGAAGCCCGAAATGTGCTCCTACGACTGCGGGACGATGAACTGGCAGCATAGCGCCGTC
>CAZJCH010000341.1:0-3371 GCA_964544005.1 uncultured Papillibacter sp. | reverse complement strand
GATAAAGGAGGAAACCTTTATAATATCAATCCGAAATTTTCTTCTCATTATAGTCACACATATCATACTCATTTTTGCAGGTGGTTTATTATTATGATGAAAGCTTATAAAAAGAAGCTCCAGAAAAAGTGTATTGAACAGCAGATCATGATCGCCTCGGCGGTCACCTTGTCGTGCGTCGCGTTTTTTGTTTTATACCGGCTGCTGCACCAAAAGCGCCTGGCGGCTGAGGACCTCGATGACGCGTACGGCGGCATGTTCGACAAAGATGCAGGCATCATATGGAGTACAGCGCGGCCGGAGCCCATAAGGGAAGCGGCAAACGCTGCCGCAGACACTGTTTCAGGTGACGCGGCAGCAACAAAGGCTGCGGAGGACGCAGTGAATGCTGCCGTAACAAAAGACGCAGGAGCGCTTGACGATTCCGGCGCACCGAAAGATATCGAAGCTCCGAAAGATATCGAAGCTCCGGAAGATAGCGGAGCCCCGACGGATGCCGAATATTTACAGGATACTTGAAAAAATTCCGGATCTTGAATAAACAGCATAAATTGGAGCTTGATATGAAAAAAATCACTACGTTCGTCGTCGTTTCCGTACTGATAGCGGCGCTTCTTGTTGGCTGCAAAGCGAGCCCAACGCCGGCTCCGTCGGGGTCTGAATCACCGTCGGGTTCGTCCTCGCCGTCATCCTCAAAATCGCCCTCGCCTTCGGCTTCGGCATCGTCTTCACCGTCAACCACGGAAGGATCCGCCAAGACAGGGCTTGCCGTCATAACATCCCTTTCCAAATCGACGGACGCCGGTGAGAAGGAGGGTTTGGCTCAGGTTGACTCAACTGTCGTAGCCGTCACCACCGATTCGGGAGGTAAAATCCTGAAATGTATGATCGACGCCGTACAGGCGAAGATCGCTTTTGACGATAAAGGTCAATTGATGACGCCGCCGGAGACGATGTTTAAAACTAAAAATGAGCTCGGTGAGGAATACGGCATGAAAAAAGCCTCCGGCATCGGCAAGGAATGGTATGAGCAAGCCGGCGCATTTGCCGCGTATGTGGAGGGCATGACGCTAGAGCAGGTAAAAGAGATCAAGGTCGACGAGCAGAATTACCCGACACAGACAGACCTGAAATCGTCCGTCACGATCTCCATCGGTGGGTTTGTGGAAGGGATTGAAAAAGCTTTAAGTATGGCTCAGGAGGGCGGCGCTGCTGAGGCGGACAAGCTCAGCCTCGGCATCGTCTCGGATATGGGAAAGTCCGCGAGCGCCTCAGCCGATGCGCAGGGGCTCGCGCAGGTATACTCCACCTATGTCGCCGTCACGAGGGACGCCGGCGGTAAGATCTCCGGCTGTATCCTGGACGCTTCCCAGAGCAATATCAACTTCGACACAAAGGGTAAGATTACCACCGACCTCTCCGAAATGCCCCAGACAAAGAACGAGCTCGGCGAGGCGTACGGCATGAAAGAGGCATCCGGAATAAAAAAGGAATGGAATGAACAGGCCTTGGAGTTCGCGAAATATATCACCGGGAAAAATGCTGATGAAATCAAAGGCATCATTGTTGACGAAAAGGGCTACGCGGTGTCCTCGGATATAAAAGCCTCCGTCACCATCAGCATCGGCGGTTTTATTGGAGCACTGGAGAAGGCACTGGCACCGACTTGATGATTAGTATAGGATTTGCCAATTGTGTTCGTCCGTATATATCATCTTCCGGCATTGACCGCCGCAGGAGAATGATGTAAAATATTTCATATTAACAAGAATACGGAGGATGTATATGAGCGGCACATACAGCGGTGTGTATCCCTGGCTGAAGGAGCCTGAACCAATTACCGAAATCATTTCCGAGGAGACATGTGACATTGTCGTGATCGGTGCGGGCATCGCAGGCTGCGCGGCGGCTGAGGCGGCGTCAAGCGCCGGCGCGTGTGTTATCGTCTGCGAGAAATTTGCAGCCCAAACCGCCCACGGGATCGATATCGGTTCTGTCGGGACGAAGGTGCAAAGAGCAAAAGGCGTGGACATCGACAAGGAGCTGGCGGCACGCCTCATCTACGAGTGGGGGCAGCAGCAGGCCAATTACTGGCTGATCCGCACTTATACGGAAAAGAGCGGCGAGGTTCTCGACCGCTACATAGATATGGCTTATGATTATGGCATGGAAGTTTCGCTTAACGATGAGATGACGGCGCGGGCCGACTGGAATATGCTCGAGGATAAATACAAGCAGTTCCAGAGCGCCCACATCTTTGACATCACGGATAAAAGCCCGTTCAAAAAGAGCAAATGGCACGCCAAATACTTCGTCGATATGGTCGTGGAAGAAGCAAAAAAGAACGGCGCGACGTTCCGTTTTAAGACGAAAGCCGAGCGGTTTGTCAAGGAAGGCGATACCGTCACAGGCGTGATTGTGAGCGACGCCGGTGGATACAAAAAAATAAACGCCCGGAAAGGCGTCATTCTTGCGACGGGGGGTATCACCGACAACAGGGAGATGATGCGCTGCTGGTGTCCCGCCGTGCTGCGCTGCGATAAATTTGAAAACTTCCCCTCCGGCGGCAATAACGGCGACGGACTCCTGCTTGGCGTATGGGCGGGCGCCGCCGTCACGCGGTGTAATCCCGCGCCGATCATTCATCCGGTAAATTTTTCGGCGCTTGGCCCCGGCATCAGCACAAGCTGGCTGACCGTCAACAGGGACGGGCGGCGGTTTATGAGCGAGATGGCCTGGGAGCCGATCGTGACGAACGCGCGCTTAAACGCGCCCGGCAATGTGGCGTATGCCGTCTGGGACGGCGACTACAAAAAGCATCTCGCCAAGCAGGAGCCCATCAAATCAAGAAAGCTCCTTATCGGCCTGGATGAAAAGATGGAGCAGGACATCGCCTCAGGAGAATACGTCAGAGCCGGCACGCTTTCGGAGCTGGCTGAGAAAATAAGCGTTCCGCCGGAGGCCCTGAGTCAGACGATCGACCGTTATAACGCGTGGTGCGACAAAGGGCTTGACGAGGATTTCGGCGTTCCGGCACGCTTTCTAAGCCCTGTCCGCAAAGGGCCGTTTTACGCTTCGAAGATCAACGCGTGGCTCCTGAGCCTTCCCCACGGCCTGCATGTGGACCAGAATTCCCAGGTCCTGACGGAAAATGACGAGCCCATTGGCGGCCTTTTCGCCGTGGGCAACGTGCAGGGGGACTTCTTCGCAAACTCCTACCCGGTCACGCTCCCCGGCACAAGCCACGGACGAAGCATCACCTTCGGTTATCTCGTCGGGCTGGCGCTGGCTCATGGGACGACGATAAACGGGTATGACGTCATCTAGCCTGATATAATGAAGCCGCCCCGGCGGGCGGCCTCATATCTATT
>CAZJCH010000340.1:0-3374 GCA_964544005.1 uncultured Papillibacter sp. | reverse complement strand
CCGTGATACGTTCCTCAAGCTCGTCGAGATAATCGAGATCGCCCTTGATGAGCTCAGAGAAGAACACATAAAACACGCGGTCGTCCGATTTTTCCTCACCGACCATTTTACGGACTCGGGACAGGCAGGTTTCATCCTCGCATATGAAGAAGACATGCTCCTGCGTAAAATAGATAACGACCTTGTCAAGAACGCCGTCGACGTTGTGGATATCATACCAGTCGAAGGATATGACACTGGCTTCACGAAAACATTCGAACTTGTTGACTTGCCCGTTGCCGATATAAGACAGCAGGTGCTCGTCCAAAAAGGGTGAGAGCTCCTGAAGCTGCGTCTCCAACAGAAATTTGATCATGTTCATTCCCCCTGCTCAATCTGCCCGTTAGGAA
Source organism: uncultured Papillibacter sp. (assembly GCA_964544005.1). Classification (GTDB taxonomy): domain Bacteria; phylum Bacillota; class Clostridia; order Oscillospirales; family Oscillospiraceae; genus Sporobacter. Next base: position 2,985 of record CAZJCH010000340.1, on the reverse strand, counting down.
TCGTATGAATATCACTGTTATTATACACCGGATACCTTGAGGTATAAAGAAATATAGCGTGTACATTGTTGTTTTGGCTGCGCAATTCTGATACGATAATGCGGAAAACGAAACGGCGGGTGTGTTATAAACGCCGCATAAGCAAATAGACAATGAAAGCTGGTAACTGACATGACGCAGTTTTTTGAAGCCGCGATGATCATCTGCTTTGGTATCTCCTGGCCGCTGTCGGTGCTGAAATCCTGGAGGTCCCGGACGACAAAGGGCAAAAGCCTTCTTTTCGAGTTGTTTATCCTCCTCGGCTATTTAAGCGGGATCGTCGGGAAGATTATCACGCAGAATATTACGTATGTTTTCATCTTTTATATCATCAATACTGTCATGGTTCTTGTTGACCTCGCGCTCTATTGCAGAAACAGCAGGCTCGATAAAATAAAGCTGGCAGGAGAATAAACCGGCAGTCCCCCGTCATTGACTTGAATGAGCCGCAATGCTAACATGATAGTAATAAAGATGAAGTTAAGGAGCGGATAGCTTTGGACCACACAGACAGAAGCATCAGCGCGTACACGGCGTCCGACGCGCTGACCGACGCGCTCGTAGCCGCGGGTGTTACCCATGTGTTTATCAATTCGGGGACGGATTACCCGCCGATCGTCGAAAGCTGGGCCAAGTATGAATCGACAGGCAAAAAAAGCCGGAGATCATCATCAGCCCCCACGAGTACGCTGCGCTCTGCGCCGCTCAGGGCTTCGCGCAGCTGACAGGTAAAGCGCAGGCGGTTTTCGTCCATGTGGATGTGGGGACGCAAAATCTCGGCGGCGCCGTCCACAACGCGTTCCGCTGCCGCGTGCCGGTTTATATCCTCGCAGGCAGCGCACCCTATACGATGGAAAACGAGCTTCCGGGCGGCCGTAACGCCCAGATCCAGTTCCTGCAGAACGTTGCCGACCAGGCCGGCATTGTCCGTGGCTATACGAAGATGAACTATGAATTGCGCAGCGGCAAAAACGTGCAGCAGATGGTCTACAGGGCGCTTCAGCTTGCCCGGAGCGAGCCGAAGGGGCCTGTTTATACAATGGCGTCAAGAGAAGTGCTGGAGGAAGAAGGACTTGACATCAAAGCAAACCCGGGCGTTTGGGCGCCGGTTGCCCCGGCCGCGCTAGACGAGGACTCTGTCGAGCTCCTGTCGGAGGCGTTGCTCAGCGCGGACAAACCATTGATTGTCACCTCCTATCTCGGAAGAAACACGCAGAGCGTCGGTGAGCTCGTCAAGCTCAGCCAGCGGCTGGCCATTCCCGTCGTTGAGATGAACCAGTACACGATGAATTTTCCCGGCGACAACGACATGCATCTAGGGTTTGACGCGCATAGCCATATTAAAGAAGCCGACTTGATACTTGTCATCGACAGCGACGTCCCGTGGGTGCCGGCCTGCGCGAAGCCGAAGGACGGCTGCCGCGTCTTCTATATTGACTGCGATCCCATCAAGGAGCATATGCTGCTCTGGTATATCCCGTCCGAGCGCTTCATGAAAGCCGACTCCTTCGCGGCCCTGAAGCAGCTCAATATATGCCTTGACAGCAAATATATAGAGATCATCCGGGATGTCATTGAAACACGGCGTGAAAAAGTCGCCGGCCTCCATCGTAAAATGAAGGCCGAATGGCAAAGCGCGGAGAATGATGACGGGCAAATGTCATCGGAATTTGTTGTTAAATGCGTCCGTGAGGTGATTGACGACGACACCGTTGTCCTCAACGAAACCGTCTCCGACCACGCGGCCGTCGAGCGTCATCTGCCGCGCAACAAGCCCGGCACGCTCTTTTGGAGCGGCGGCAGCTCTCTCGGCTGGCACGGCGGCGCTGCCGTCGGCATGAAGCTGGCATGTCCCGAAAAAGACATCGTCGCCTTGACCGGCGACGGGACGTATATCTTCTCCTGCCCGACGGCTGTCTATTGGATGGCGAATAGGTACAACGCGCCGTTTATGACGGTGATCTTCAACAACCGGGGCTGGAACGCGCCGAAGCTCATCACGAAAACCGAGCACCCCGACGGCTACGCGGACTCGGCAAACACCTTCTGGACGAGCTTCGATCCGCCGGCCCGGCTGGATCTGATCGCCGCTGCCGCCGGAGATGCCTTTGCGCGGACCGTCACCGAGCCGAAGGAGCTGAAAGCCGCACTCCTTGAAGGGCGGCAGGCCGTCAGGGACGGCAAATGCGCCATCATCAACGTCATGATGGACCCTGTATAACTGACGACGATTCCTTTAAGTCTGATACATCTCCAGCACCGCCCGCGTCAGCTTCATCATCTTATCGACGACGCTCCCGGGCGACAGAATTCTTGCCTCCGGGCCGAAGCTGGCGACCCACGCCAGAAACTGCTGGCTGACGGCGATGCTGACGCTGATGACAAAATGCGCGTCGTCGGATTTGACGACGATCACGTCCTTGCCGAACCTGTCGATTACAACGCCGATCAGCCGGTTTATAAACTCAATGCGGACAGTCTCATCTTCACCGCTGAACATCGAAAACAGCTTTTTGGAATAGACAGCGATATCGAGGTTTTGAAAATGCTGATGGCCGTCCCGTTTTTCCTCGGTCACCGAGATATCCGTCATTTTATCGACCCTGTAATGCTTGATCATCGCGGCGTCCGAGTCGTAACCGACCATATAGTAATTTTCGTCGTCCCAGGTCAGCGCGTACGGGCTGACAAGATACCGCTCGCCGTTGCGCTTCAAGACCTTTTCCTTCGTGATGGAATATTCGAAGTATTTAAAGCTGATCTTTTTATTGTCGCCGATGCCGGTATGTATGTTGTCGACGTTGTAGTATATACTCTCGTTCATCGTCTTAATCCTGTTGGCGACGTAGACCTGCCGCTGCAAGGACTGCCCGTCAAAAACGCTGCAGAGGCTCTCGATTTTCCGTATCAGGTCCGTCGACTTTTTATGCGTAATAAACTTGGAGG
>CAZJCH010000339.1:0-3382 GCA_964544005.1 uncultured Papillibacter sp. | reverse complement strand
CGCGCCGACGGTGGCCACCGGCGTCTTGACCTGCTTTTTAATTGCCGCCGCCAGATGGACGTTGACGCCGTCGGGCATGAACATGCTCGGGTGCGTCACCATGCTGGCCGCGTCGATTTCGTGATGTCCCGCGGAGACGTGGATGAGATCAACCCTGCTGTCCAGCGCCTTGGCGATGGCGACTCCGTAATCCAGATCATAGCCCTCGTCCCCTAAGTACTCCGCGCCGCTGATGCGAATCTCAATGGGGAAGCCGGGCCCGACGGCTTTCCGGATCGCTTCGATGGCCAGGAGCGGGAAGCGCATGCGGTTTTCAAACGTGCCGCCCCAGCGGTCCGTCCTCTTGTTGTCCCGCGGCGACATGAACTGGGAAAAGAGCCAGCCGTGCCCGCCGTGGATCGTGACCATATTAAAGCCGCACTGGCGCGCAAACGCTGCGCCGCGGGCAAAGCAGCCGATCAGATGCTCGATGTATGCTTCATCCATGGCGCGGATCGGGATGCCGTCCGGCCGGACGCCGTCGGTAAAGCCGTAGATAAAGCCCTCCCGCTCCGCCATGATATTAGAGTTCTGGCCCGCGTGGTTTAATTCCACTGACGCCACAGCCCCGTGGCGCGTGATGACGTTAGCGGTCAGCGTGAGGCTGACCTTGCCCTTCACATCGTCGCCCCGCAGCTGGAAGGGGTGGCTGTGCCCCGCCCGGGAGTCGACCATAAAATCGCCGACGCAGACGGACGCGAAGCCGCCCATGGCCTTCCTCTCATAAAACGCCGTTCCGTCCTTCGTCAAAAACCGGTCCGACGTCAGCCCGGGAAAATCCTGCGGCGACGCAAATATCCTGTTGCGGAAAAGCTGTCTGCCCAGCTGTATCGGCTCAAATAAGTGTTTATATTTCATATGTCCACCCTCCTGTTAAAAGGATTATATCATTGAATTTGCGGATGTGGAAATGTTGATTTGTATAAAATACCGGGTATAAATTTGTAGGGGCGGATTCTATATCCGCCCACTGCAACGCACCTGGGAAGGGCGGATATGGAATCCGCCCCTACCGTGCAAATATGATTTTGATGATTACTTCACCACGGGTACCTTCGCATTTATCCTCTTCGGCCTTGCCTTTGTCAGGCCCTGGCTTCGGCGGCTGGTGTACATGTTGAGGGAGACAGCCGCGATGATAATGACGCCCTGGACCAGCATCGTGTAGTCGGAGGGGACTCCCAGCAGGTTGAGCATGTTGTTGATGATGCCGACCAGCAGTGCGCCGAAGATGGCGCCTGCCACGCCGCCCTCACCGCCGGCCAGGTTAAGCCCGCCGACAACCATCGCTGTCAGAACGCCGCCCTCGTAGCCGTTGGCTGTCGTCGGCCCGGCGATCATGTTCTGAGAGGCCAGGATCATGCCGCCGATACCGGCTGAAATGCTGCAGATGATGTAAGAGACGAAAACGGTCCCTTTTGTTTTGATACCGACAAGCTCAGACGCAACCGGGTTGCCGCCCGTGGCATACAGCCGCCGTCCGAAAACCGTCTTGCTCAGGACAAAGGTACAGACGACGGCATAAACAAGGAAGATCACCACCGGCATCGGTATGATGCCGAAGAGTCTGCCGTTGCCAAGCTGTTGAATGATGCCCTTGCCGACAATCTGAACGTAACGGCCGCTTGTTACCAATAAAACAAAACCGTAGATAAGGTACTTCGTCGCCAGTGTCACGACAAACGCCGGTATGGAGAAGTATGTCACGAGAATTCCATGGATAATTCCGACGGCGATGCAGGCGGCGATGGCGATCAGAACGCCTGTAAGGAAGCCGGCTGTGGTATAACCGCTGGCCTGGGCATTCATAGACATGATCGACGCCGCAAGCGCAGCCATGGAACCGACGGAGAGATCCATGCCCCCGACAAGGACGACGAAGAGCATACCGCAGGCCATGATGCCGTAAAGCGAAATCGCCAGCAGAATATTTGTGGCATTCGTCGGCTTGAAAAAGCTCTGCTCGAAAATCGCCATGACGATCATGATCAGAACGAGGATTGTCAGCCGCTGTCCCCATTGGTTACCGAGAAAATTCGTGAATTTCTTCATAATGCGGCGCCCTCCTCTGAGTGTATGCCCTCTCCGGAGTGCACGCCCTCTTCAGCGCGCACGCCTGAAGCGGCGAGCAATACGGCGGCCTGCGTCGCCTTCCCGTGTGAAAATTCCTCAAAGAACCGTCCGCCCTGCATGATCAAGATGCGGTCGGAGACGCGCGTCAGCTCTTCCAGATCCGACGAAACCATAATGACAATGGAACCGGATATCGCCAGAGCCCGCATCATATGGTACAGCTCATGCTTGACGCCGACGTCGACGCCGGCCGTCGGCTCATCGAGCAGCAGCACAATGGGTTTCCGCGACAGCCACCGCCCCAGGACGACCTTCTGCTGGTTGCCGCCCGAGAGGTTGCCCACCGGGAGGTGCTTCATCGGCGGGCGGATATCATAGTTCTTGATAGCCTCCACGGCATAATCCGATTCTTTTTTTCTGTTGACGATGCCGAACTTGGCCAGCCTGTCGTAGCTGGAGATCGCAAGATTCCTCTCTATGGACAGCAGCGGAATAAAGCCCTCGTTGCGCCTGTCCTCCGGGACGAGACCAAATCCGGCGTTTATGTTTTTCCCCACCGACCGGCTGACGGGCTTCCCGTTCAGGGTAATGGTGCCGCGGCTCGGTTTCTCCGCGCCGTAAATACACCGGATCAGCTCCGTTCTGCCGGAGCCGACGAGGCCGCCGATCCCAAGAATCTCGCCGCCGTACGCTTTGAAATTCACGTCCTTCAGGATGTGCTTATACGCGAGGCCTTTGACCTCCAAGCAGTTCTCCTCAAACCGGTGCCGCTGCTCCCTGCTTTTATCCTCCCTGATTTCGTGTCCGATCATCATGGTCGTGACCTTTTGCGGCGTGATCTCGTCCTTACTGAGGACACCGACATTCACGCCGTCGCGCATGACCGTGAGGCGGTCCGCCAGCCTGTAAATCTCCTCCAACCGGTGGGAGATATAGAGGATACTGGTGCCCTTTTTCCGCAGGCCGTCGATCGTCTGGAACAGTTTGTCGGTCTCAGAGGCGGAGAGCGAGGCTGTCGGCTCGTCCATTATGATGAGCTTCGCGTCCATTGACAGCGCTTTCAATATTTCAACCATCTGGCGCTGCGCCATGCCCATGGAGGCGACAAGGGCCGTCGGATCAAGCTCGAAGCCATACCTGTCGATGAGTTCCTTAACGCGCCGGCGCATCTCCTTTTTCCGGGTAAACCCATAACGGCTGAGCTCCTGCCCGATGAAGATATTCTCCGTGACATCCAATGCAGGAAACAGGCTCAGCTCCTGATAGATGA
>CAZJCH010000338.1:0-3414 GCA_964544005.1 uncultured Papillibacter sp. | reverse complement strand
AGAAAAAAAGAACAAGTCACCGGAGAAATGGATGTTTCATATGAAAGTAAGACCGTCCGTTAAACCCATGTGCGAGAAATGCAAAATTATCAAGCGCAAGGGTAAGGTTATGGTAATTTGCGATAATCCCAAGCACAAGCAGAGACAAGGTTAACACCAGATTCCTCAATTGAATGAAAGGAATGATTAATAAGTATGGCACGTATTTCCGGCGTGGATTTGCCCAAGGACAAGAGAATCGAAATCGGACTGACGTATGTATTCGGGATTGGCAGGACGGGCGCCAAGAAGATTCTTGAAGCAACCGGTATCAACCCCGACACAAGAGTCAAGAATCTCACCGAGGCGGAAGAAGCCGCGCTGCGTGAAGTCATTGATAAAAGCTTTACGGTTGAGGGCGATCTTCGGCGTACCGTTGCCCTGGACATTAAACGTTTGACAGAGATTGGCTGCTATCGTGGCACGCGCCACAGAAGAGGCCTCCCCGTCCGCGGTCAGAGAAGCAAGACCAATGCGCGCACCCGCAAGGGGCCGAAGCGCACAATGGCCAATAAGAAGAAGTAAGGGAGGGGACGCAGATGGCAGCACCCGCAAAGGGCAAAAAGGTTATTAAAAGGCGCCGCGAGCGTAAAAACATAGAGAAGGGCGCGGTTCATATCCGCTCGTCCTTCAACAATACAATGGTCACAATTACCGACACCGGCGGAAACGCCCTTTCCTGGGCTTCGTCCGGTGGAATGGGCTTCCGCGGGAGCAGGAAGTCCACGCCTTTCGCCGCGCAGACAGCCGCTGAAACAGCCGCCAAAGCGGCAATGGAGCATGGCCTGAAGACCGTCGAGGTCTTTGTCAAAGGTCCCGGCTCGGGCCGTGAAGCGGCGATACGCGCGCTGCAGTCAGCCGGACTCGAAGTCACGATGATTAAAGACGTGACGCCGATTCCCCACAACGGCTGCCGCCCGCCGAAAAGACGCAGAGTTTAAGGAGGTAGAATTTAATGGCAAGATACACCGATGCGGTTTGCCGTTTATGCCGCAGGGAAGGCCAGAAGCTTTTTTTGAAGGGCGACAGATGCTATACGGAGAAATGCGCCATCGACCGCAGAACATATCCCCCGGGACAGCATGGACAGGGCAGGACAAAAGCATCCGAATACGGCACACAGCTCCGTGAAAAGCAGAAAACGAAGAGATATTACGGCGTTCTTGAGAGCCAGTTCAGAGGATACTTTGATATGGCTATCAAAATGAAGGGTAAAACGGGCGAGAATCTCCTGTCCCTTCTTGAAAGACGTCTTGACAATACAGTTTACAGGCTCGGTTTTGCGATGAGCCGTGCCGAGGCGCGGCAGCTTGTCCTGCACGGACACTTCACCGTGAACGGCAGAAAAGTCAACATTCCGTCGTTCCTCGTCAAGCCCGGTATGGAAATATCCCTCAAAGAAGCCAGCCGCAGTCTTGACAAATTCAAATCTGTGATCGAAGCGAACTCCTTCAGACAGCCGCCTAAATGGCTTGATTACAACGCCGCCACAGTGTCGGCGAAGGTCACCGATACCCCGTCGAGAGACGATATCGACCTGCCCGTCGCCGAGCAGCTGATTGTCGAGCTTTACTCTAAGTAAACAACAAGCCCTCATATTGGATAGCTGACACACTTGGCGTATTACTGCGCTGAATATTGAAGGAGGGTATATATGGTAGAAATAGAGAGACCGCGTATAGAATGCATTGAAACACCCGGCGACGATTCATTCGGGAAATATGTCGTCGAGCCTCTCGAACGCGGTTATGGCACGACCTTAGGAAACTCCCTTCGCAGAATACTCTTGTCCTCTCTTCCTGGAACTGCCGTCACAACAGTGAAGATTTCCGGAATACAGCATGAATTTTCGACGATACCGGGTGTAAAAGAAGATGTTACGGAGATCATTTTAAATATCAAGGGAATCATCGCGCGGCTTCACAGTCAAAGAACAAAGACGATTTATATCGAAGCCACCGGTGAAGGCGAAGTAACTGCCGGAGACATCAAGCCCGACAGCGAAGTGGAAGTATTAAATCCCGAGCTACACATAGCGACATTGAGTGCCGACGCCTCACTCAGCATAGAAATGACAATCGGACACGGCAGAGGATACGTCTCAGCCGAGCGGAACAAACTCCAGCAGCCCATCATCGGCGTCATCCCCATCGACTCAATCTACACGCCTGTTCAGAAAGTCAACTATACGGTTGAGAACACGCGCGTGGGCAACATGACAGACTTTGACAAGCTGACGCTCGAGGTCTGGACGGATAAAACGATATCGGCCAGAGACGCCGTTTCCCTGGGGGCAAAGATCCTCTGCGACCATTTCGCGCTGTTTACGGATCTCTCTGAGACCATCAGCAGCAAGTCAACCGTCGTTGAGAAGGCCGAGACGCAAAGAGACAAGGTGCTTGAGATGACGATCGAAGAGCTTGACCTCTCGGTCCGCAGCTTCAACTGCCTCAAGCGCGCAAATATTAATACTGTTGAGGATCTGATCTCCAAGTCCGAGGACGAGATGATCAAGGTCCGGAACCTCGGGCGCAAGTCGCTTGAGGAAGTTGTTCACAAGCTTGCGATGATGGGACTTTCCCTGCAAAGCGACGACAACAGCTGACTTAATTTCAATAACAAGGAGGCAAACGAAATGCCTGGAATACGTAAGCTCGGCAAGCCGACCGATCAGCGTATCGCGATGCTGCGGCAGCAGGTCACCGATTTTCTTGATAAAGGGAATATGGAGACGACTCTCACGAGGGCTAAAGAAATCGCGCCGCTGGCGGAGAAAATGATCAGCCTTGGGAAGAAGAATACATTGGCGTCCAGACGGCAGGCGATGGCTTTCATGACACGAGAGGACGTTGTAACAAAAACGTTTAAGGACCTGGCGTCAAAGTATGCCGCGCGCAACGGCGGCTATACGCGCATTACCCGCATGGGGACACGCCGCGGCGATGCTGCCGAAATGGCCATAGTCGAACTTGTGTAAGTAAGCCGGGGGACCGGCTGCGCGTAAAAAAATCGCAAAGAGCACCGTCGAGGTGCTCTTTCTGTCTTAGCTTTTTGTCTTCATATATCTTCGGAATAAACAGCGTTTATAAGGAAACGCTACAACAGAGGTGTTTATTTTGAAGATGACAAAAAAGGAATATGACCAATACGTCAAGCGCAAATCCCCGAAATCGCCGCTGTTTGCCAATATGCTCAAAGCGTTTGTCTCCGGCGGTATCATATGCTGCATCGGCGAGGCGATGTTAAACGGATACAGCGGCATCCTTCCGGAAGACAGCGCCGGAACGGCGACGTCGATCACGCTTGTTTTTCTCGGTGCGCTTCTCACCGGGCTGAAAATTTACGACAACATGGCGAAATTCGCCGGGGCGGGCA
>CAZJCH010000337.1:0-3420 GCA_964544005.1 uncultured Papillibacter sp. | reverse complement strand
TGGCGCTCTGTCGGGCCATGTTGTATTTTGTGCGCAGTGTTTTGAGCATATCCTGAGCGTTTGTTGTTGAGTTGTGCATGGCGTTCATCCGTGCAAAATGCTCGCTGGCGTAGGCTTGAACCATAACGCCGAACAGGATGCCCAATATATACTGCGGTACCAGCAGGTCAAGGACCGCCTGCGGGGATGGGTGAAAGATGATTTCAGACAGCGTTTCGGTGCCGGAAATATTGCTGTAGTCGTCAAGCAGAATCGGCAGCAGGCGGCGCACGACAGGCATGTTCTTCGTTTCACCGTAAAACGAGGTATAGACGACGCGCACCTCGTCGGTCTCGCCGGTGTCGAAAATGTTCATGATATCACGGACAAGAATACGCGCCCGAGAGAGCACCGGGTCCTGCGCAATACCCAGCAGCGTAATATCTGGGGTCATCCCGACGGACCTGAAGAAATCCTCCGCCGTATTCCCGATCGTAATGATCGAGTGTTTTTGATGCTTCTGAATATGACCGAGGGCAAATTGAAGAATATTATGGTTATAAGCGCCGCACAGCCCCTTATCGCCGGCGATGACGATATATGTGCAGCGGTTGTTTTCAGGCACCTCGCGTAAATATGGATGCGACACGCCCTGCGAAGTTATCAGAAGCTCCTTCATCGTCTGCTGGACGCTGTCGAAATAGCGCCTGTTCTGTTCGATGTGGCTCATGACGCGCTTCATGCGTGTTGACGAGACCATTTCCATGGCGCCGGTTATCTTTTTTGTCTGATCAACAGCGGCGATGTGGTGGCGTATTTCAGTCGGACTCGACATGGCTGCCACCGCCTTCCGTAAACCGCTCAAACACCCGCAGCAGGTCCGCTTTGTCCTCTTCCGTCAGTGTTCCGGTGGCGTCGATGCTGTTCATGAACGAGGGTGCATTCATATGCAGATATTGTAAAAGTGCCGTTCGAACTCTGTCGATATCGCGTTTATTGCAGGCCTTAAAGACATCGCTGGAAACCGCGAATAAAGTCGTGACTTGATCCGAAAGCAAAAAAAGCTGGTCTTGTTTCTGCTTGAGAAGCTCCATCAAGCGTTCGCCGTTTCTGAGCAGGTTGGCGGTGGTCGCGTCGATGTCAGCGCCGAATTGGGCGAAAACCGCCATCTCACGGAATTGGGCGACCTCAAGCCTCAGACTGCCCGACACCTCGCGCATGGCCTGACTTTGCGCTGCCCGGCCGACACGGGAAACGGACAAACCAACATTAATCGCCGGACGCATACCGGCGTTGAAAAGTTCGGTTTCGAGATATATTTGGCCGTCCGTAATCGATATGACGTTTGTCGGGATATAAGCGGATATATCGCCCGCCATGGTTTCGACTATCGGAAGGGCCGTCATTGATCCGCCGCCCTTTTCCGGACTGAGCTTTGCTGCCCGCTCGAGAAGGCGGCTGTGAAGATAAAAAACATCACCGGGATAAGCTTCGCGGCCCGATGGACGGCGAAGCAGCAGCGACATGGCCCTGTAGGCGACGGCGTGCTTTGAAAGATCATCATAGACCACAAGCACGTCCTTACCTTTATACATGAAATCCTCCGCGATGGCGCAGGCTGCATAGGGCGCAATATACTGCATGGCCGGGGCGTCGCTGCCGAAGGCGGCGACGACAACCGTATTCTCCATCGCACCGTTTTTCTCGAGTGTATGAACAAGCCCCGAAACGGTGGACGCCTTCTGGCCGATGGCGCAGTAAACGCAACAGACACCCCGGCCCTTTTGATTCAGGATGGCGGCAAGGGCGATGGATGTTTTTCCGGTTTGCCTGTCTCCGATGATGAGCTCACGTTGGCCCCTGCCAATCGGGATCATGCTGTCGATGGACAAAATGCCTGTTTCAAGCGCTGTGTCGACGGAAGCTCGGTCCATGATGGACGGGGCCTCCGACTCAATCGGCCGTGTATTTTTCGCTTTAATTTCGCCCTTGCCGTCTATCGGGCGTCCAATGGGATCCACAACGCGGCCAAGGAGCGCGTCGCCGACGGAAATTTCCGCAACGCGCCCGGTGGGTCGTACGACGCTGGCTGTTTCGATTGTACCGCCAAGAAGCGCCGCGCCGACACCGTCCATATGCAGATCCAGCGTCAGGCCGTAAGCGCCGCCCTCAAATTCAAGCAGTTCGCCGTATTTGCAGTTGGACAGGCCGCTGATCTGAACAATGGTGTCGCTGTAGCTCTGCACCACGCCGTATTCGTATACGTTCGTGTCGGGTTCAAAAGCAGACAGACGCTGCTTTAAAAACGCGCCGACAGTCGAAAAAGTCGATTCAAACATGCATCTACCTCTATAGGGTCATTTGGCGGCAAATCTCATTGAGCCGTGAAGAAAAGCTGGTGTCATACACCTTGCCGTCGATCATCGCGATAAAACCGCCGATGAGCTTTTCATCCCTGATCACGTCAAAGTCGAGCGGCTCACCGATAAGTGCGGAAAATTCTTCACAGACAAGCTTGACCGCGCTCTCATCGAATGACGCGGCGATCATCAAAACCGGTTTTTTCATTTCTTCCTCATCTCACGAAAGAACTCTTCGGTCAGTGCGGCATTGTCCGTTTCGGTAATCTCGCGTTTGAGAATACGCGCGGCGATATCAACCGAAAGCTGTGCTACTTCTTGGCGCATCTGCTCCAAGGCTCTGTCCTTTTCCTTGGCGATCCGCGCCTGTGCCTCATCAAACATCCTGTCCGTCTGACTCTTGGCTTCGGTCAGGATGAGCTGAGCCTCCTGCGTCGCTTTTGTTTTGCTGGCGCGGACGACATCATGGCCCTCCTCAACGGCTTTATCAAGCTGTTTTTGGTACTCCTGCTTGAGCGCTTCAGCTTCGTTAAGCCTTGTTTCGGCATCTGACAGCTGCGTATTAATACGCTCGGAGCGCTCGGACAAAAACCGGGAAACCGGCTTGAACAGAATCCACCTCAGCAACAAGAACAAAACAATAATGTTGATGATGTGTATGAGTATATCCAAAGGATACAGCTCCACGGCTGCCGCCTCCCTTTACTATTATTTCGTGAAAAGCATAAGCAGTGCGATTACAAGTCCGTAGATCGCGGCAGATTCCGTCAGGGCGAGGCCAAGCAGCAGAATCGAGTTGATTTTGCCTGAGGCCTCCGGTTGCCGCGCTACGGCATCAACGGCCTTGCCTGTCGCAAGCCCCATTGATAATCCTGCAGCGGCGCATGGCAAAAGACAGAGAGCCACACCAATCGCATTGTCCATTTTTTTGTCCTCCTACTCTATTGCTTCATTTACAAAAGTGAGTGTCAGTGTAACGAATATAAACGCTTGTATAAGCGGATGAAACACATTGAAATACAGACCGAACGCGCTTGGGATACCGACAGCGTAATTGCCCAGCGAGATATAGATAAGGTCG
>CAZJCH010000336.1:0-3434 GCA_964544005.1 uncultured Papillibacter sp. | reverse complement strand
TACCTGCGCCGCCGGCGCTGGTCGACGTCTCGGACAACGACAGGGCAACCGAGAGGAGACTGAGCGGTGAAGCGCTGCCGGCGCCCGCGAACGCGTCCGCCGCTCTTGCGGAGATTATTCTGAAGGCGACAAAAGCCGCACCCGAAGACCGCTTTGAGAGCGCGGCTGAAATGAAAAATGCTCTCGAGCTGCTGCAAAAAGCGCCACGGACGGAGCGGAGCACGGAGGATGCCGGCAGCATTAACGCTTTTACAGCCGGCGGCTTGAGCAGTGCGCCCCAGAACCAGCCGCAGGCAGCGCCATATCAACAGGCAGCGCCATATCAGCAGACAGCGCCGCAATACACGGGCGGCGCGCCTCATCAGCAAACCGGACCTACGCAGAGCGGCGGCCCTCGTAAAGGTTATGTAAACGGTGGGCACGAAGTCCCTCCGCAGCGGCAAACACGCAAAAGCGGCACTATGAAATGGGTCGTCGTCATGCTTTCGGCGATCCTGCTGGTCGTTGCGGCCGGCGTGGTGCTGCTGCTGTTTAAGGACAAAATTTTCGGACCGGAGACTGAAGTGAAAGCTGATGCGCCATACGTTTCAGACGAGACAGACGGCAGCAATGAGGATCGGGACGAGGAGGACGATGAGGCGGCTGCCCATCAGCCCTCCGCGCCGGCGGGCAGCGGCGGAATGACGGATGCGCCGGAGGGTGGTGCTGATCCGTCGGATACAGGCAGTGATTCCGATTTCATTCTGCCTAACAGCGCCACAAGCTACTTGTCGGACAGCGACCTTTCGGGGCTTGATTATGAAGAGCTGCGCTTTGGCAGGTATGAGATCTTCGCGCGGCACGATTGCCTGTTTGATGTCGCCTGGGTACAGGAGCATTTCAACCGCCGCACCTGGTATGACGGACATATCATGCCCTGGGATTTCGACGAGAGCGTCCTCAACAGCTTCGAGCTGAAGAACCTCAGCCTTATTCTGCAGCATGAAAAAGCTGTGACCGGCTACATAATCAGCGACAGCGACAGCAGGTATCTGACGGTGGTGGATCTGCTCGGCCTGTCCGACGAGGAGTCCTGCCTGGCAAGGAACGAGATTTTCGCCAGACACAACAGGCTGTTCGATTTGGCGTGGATCCAGGAATACTTTGATGACCGCCCCTGGTACGCAGGCAATATCCGGCCGGAGCAATTTGACAACAATGTTTTCAGCGATATCGAGAAAGCGAATATTGATACGATCCAGGCTTATGAAGCCAGATTCGATTGAGGCTGACAATGACTTTGAAAAGAATCAGCATCATACTCCTTGTTGCCGCCGCGTTGTTTCTCATCGGCGTCGGTGTTCTCGTTTACGGGAACCGCACAGATAAAAAAGCCGGCGGTTCCGCCGCCGGAGACGTCCCACCGCTGGTCTCGGACAGCGCTGCGGAAACAACCGTTCCCGTTTCGGCAAGCAGCGCGGCCCCGGCCGGAGCCGGTGATACTGCAGCATCGGGCAGCGTTCCGGCGGTTGAAGACCAGAGCAGCGCGCCCGATGTTTTACCGCCGCCATCGGCGACGCCCGATACGGCGAAGAACGGCGACTCAAAGCTGATCGTCATAGACGCCGGGCATCAGAGCGCCGGCAACAGCGGCCTTGAACCGATAGGCCCCGGTTCCTCCGAGATGAAGGCGAAGGTGAGCTCGGGCACGACAGGCGCTTATACGGGCATTCCGGAATACAAGCTCAACCTTGAAGTTGCGCTCCTGCTTCAGACGGAGCTGACGAACAGAGGGTACACCGTCATCATGGTCCGCACGACACACGATGTGGATATCAGCAACAGCGCGCGCGCCGCGCTTGCCAATGAGGCCGGAGCCGACGCGTTTATCAGGATCCATGCCAACGGCTCCGAGGATCCGGAAGAAAACGGCGTCCTGACGATCTGTCAGACAAAAAACAACACCTATAACGGCAGCATATACGCGCAGTGCCTTTCGCTGAGCCAGGCGCTGCTCGACGGCATCGTCAATACTACCGGCGCGAACAGCCGCGGTGTGTGGCAGACAGATACGATGAGCGGCATCAACTGGAGCAAGGTGCCTGTCACCATCGTCGAAATGGGCTATATGACAAACGAGGAAGAGGACAGGCTTATGGCGACCGAAGACTACCGAATGCTGATCGTCCGGGGGATTGCCGACGGTCTTGACCTGTACTTTGAGGAGCTGCAATGAAGTTCACGCGGAAAATGAAGCTCATCCTTGCGCCGTTATTAGTCGTCGCCTTCTTCGCCGGCTTTTTTACAGCTGAACTTATAGTGACCAGGCGAAGTGCTGAGGGCGGTGATGACGCCGCTGCCGTCGTCACGCTGTACGAAGCCGGCGGAACAAGCGACGGCAGCTCACCGGCGTCGGCCGCACCGGAAGGCTCCGCTCCGGAGGACATCACGGCAAACGGTACGGCAACGGAATTGCCGACGGAACCGCCGCCGGACCCGTCGGCAACATCCGTACCGCCGGGGGATGAGGACGGCGGCGAATTGGCTGTCCTCAAAGCGCAAATTATTGACATCATCGGCACGCTGGACAGCCAATGGGATGTGTATATCGAGCGGCTCTCTGACAGCCGCGGTATCGGCTGTTCCCGCAATCTGCCCGAGGATGGGCGGATGATCTCCGCCAGCATCATCAAGATCTTCGTCATGGGTGCCGTATACGAGCAGATCAGCCTTGGGACGATTGATGAGGCTGACGTCGCCGGAGACCTGAAGCTCATGATCACCGTCAGCGACAACGACGCCACAAACAGGCTCATCAGGCTGCTGGGCGGGGGAGAGAGCGAACAGGGCTTCAGGATTGTCAATACGTTCGCCGCCGGCCTCGGCTGCGAGCATACCCGGCTGAACCGCTTGATGCTCGACTGGAGCGAAGGCCTCGAGAATTACACCTCGGGAAAGGATTGCGCCACACTTCTCAGGCTCATATATGAAGGGCAATGCGTCAGCGGCGACTATTCGGCGAAAATGATGGAATTGCTGAAAGCCCAGGAAAAAAATGAGGGCATGAAATGGCCCATTCCCAAAGGCACCGCCGTCGCCAGCAAGCCGGGGTTCATTTCCGGCGTCAGCGTCGGCGATGTGGGCATCGTCTTCACCGCCGAGGCCGATTATATTCTCTGCGTCATCTGCAACAAGCCCTACAGCGACGACGGCGCCAAGCAGGCGATTGCCGATATTTCAAAGGCCGCTTACGATTATTTCACCGCCGCCTGAGCAATCGGCCCTCACAGCTTCTCGGCGTTTACTGATCTGATATAACCAAAAATGTATGATTGGTATGTAATTTTATCACGGAATTGAGCTTGGCAACACTATAAATGATTGGAAAGATACGAATGAAATATCGGCTGCGCCGATATAATGAAATTTGCCCTTATGTGCCGCAGCACATTTCA
>CAZJCH010000335.1:0-3440 GCA_964544005.1 uncultured Papillibacter sp. | reverse complement strand
AATTTTTGCGGCGCCCCTCGTTTTTAAAACCATGCTTCTTATAAAGCCGGATCGCCGGCTCGTTGCTCCTTCGAACTTCCAGATACATTGACTTAATGTTGTTTTCCTGACAGTTTCTTTTTGCCGTGTCCATTAAACGGTCGGCAATACCGTGCCGCCGCATGTCTGCGCGGACGGCGATCTGATAGAGCTCAGCCTCGTCGGTCAAGCGGCGCAAAATACAAAAGCCGAGAACGGCGCCCTTTTTTACGTCATCGCCATTGAAAATGTTATCGCAATATTCAAGGGCATCGCCACTACATATTGCGAGAGCAAAAAGGCCGTCGCCGCGCCCGATCTCGTTAAGGAGCGCGCCTTCCGACCAGGGCGGCGATATGGATGCGTCCTCGATTTCGAGCACGGCGGAGATATGCGCTTCCTCCGCGTGAATAATCTCGATCATTTGGCGTCCGCCCAGCTTTTACCGACGTGCGCCTCGGCCGTCAGCGGAACCTTAAGCCGTGCCACATGCTCCATCTCCTCCGTGAGGATTGTCTTCACCTTATCCGCCTCGCGCTCCGGGCACTCGACGATCAGCTCGTCGTGCACCTGCAGTACAAGCTTTGCCTCAAGACCCTCCGTTTTCAGGCGCGTGAAAGCGTTGACCATGGCGCGCTTCATCACATCGGCCGCCGTGCCCTGAAGCGGCGTATTCATCGCCGCCCGCTCACCGAAGGAGCGCATATTGTAGTTTGACGACTTCAGCTCCGGCAGATTCCGCCGGCGGCCAAAGAGCGTCGTCACAAAGCCGTCTCTTTTTGCCCTTTCCACGACATCCTTCATGTAAGTGCGCACACCGTGGTATTTGGCGAAATAGCTGTCGATATAGAGCTTCGCCTCCGCCGTGGTGACCCCGATATCCTGTGACAGGGAGAAGGCTGAGATACCGTAGACGATGCCGAAATTAACGGCCTTCGCCCGCGAGCGCTGGATCGGTGTGACCTCCTTGAGCGGGATCCCAAACACCTGGGACGCTGTGACGGCATGTATGTCAATGCCGTTCAGAAACGCCTCCTGCATGACCTTGTCGTCGGCGATATGTGCCAGAAGCCGCAGCTCGATCTGCGAATAGTCGGCGTCGACGAGGACATTCCCGCTGCCGGCCACGAACATTTTCCGAAGCGCGCCGCCCGCCTCTTTCCGGACGGGGATGTTCTGCAGGTTCGGCTCCGTCGACGACAGCCGTCCCGTGGCTGTGACTGTCATCTGGAAGCTGGTGTGGATGCGCCCATCTTGTGATATGACCTTTAAGAGGCCGTCGGCATAGGTATTCTTGAGCTTCGTCAGCTCCCTGTAGTCCATCAGCAGCCTGATAATGGGGTGCTTATCTATGAGATACTCCAGTACATCTATGTTCGTCGAGTAGCCCGTTTTCGTTTTCTTTGGCGCAGGCAGCATCAGCTTCTCAAAGAGGATCAACCCGAGCTGCCTCGGGGAATTGACGTTGAATTCCTCGCCGGCCAGCGCGAAGATGGCTTTTTCCAGCTCACATATTTTGACAGACAGCATATCCCCGAAGTCCCGAAGTGCTTTTTTGTCAATATAAAACCCGGTGTGTTCCATTTCCGCCAGCACCCCGCACAGCGGCAGCTCGATCTCACGGTAAAGCTCGTCCATCCCAAGCTCCGTCAGCATCGGCTCGAGCTTATCTTTTAAAGCGGCGATCGCCGCCGCCTCCGAGGAAAGCCTGGCGCGCTCCGCCGCGCCGTCCAGGAGGGACAGCTGGCCGTTTGTATCCTCACCGGAAAAGAGCGTAAAGCCGCAGTAAACCTCCGTGAGCCGCCGAAGCTCATAAGAGCTGTCCGTCGGGGAGAGCAGGTAAGCAGCCAGCGCCGCGTCAAAAAGCCAACCGTCTGACCGGATACCCATTTCAAGGAGCTTTCTCTGCGTGTCCTTGATCTCGTGCCCGGCTTTTTTGACATCCGCGCCGAATACCTGCGTTAAGGCGCCGATATAATCCTCCGTCGAGTCACTCCGAAGGATATAGGCCGTTTGCTCGCCTTCATTTAATAAGACAACCGTATCCATGGTGTGATCGCAGCGTACTGAGACCCAGGGCGCGCCGCGAAGCCTAGGAAGCATCTGAGCGACGTCGCCCGCGGTGACGATGCTCCTGCTGTAGCACACACCGGTGTATGCTTCGGCGACAGGTTCCGACGCCATGGGTGGTTTAAGCCCGAACTTATCCGTCAGCTTCGAAAACTCAAGCTTATGGAACAGGGCATAGAGCGCGTCGTTATCAACGTCGCGGCGCACATTCGTCTCCGGGGCAAATTCCAGCGGCACATCCCGGCAGATCGTCGCCAGCATATGGGACATCGCGGCGGCGTCCCTGCCGTCTGTCAGCTTCTTTTTCACGCTGTCCCTGATGTCCAGCGCGTCGAGACCGTCATAAATCTCTTGGATGCCGCCATAACGGCGCACCAGCTCCAGCGCTGTCTTTTCCCCAACGCCGGCAACGCCCGGGATATTGTCCGACGCGTCCCCCATGAGCGCCTTCAGGTCAACCATTTTAACAGGCTCGAAACCGTATTCCTCTATAAACGCGTCGGGCGTATATTCCTTTGTTTCCGACTGTCCCATGCGGGTTTTGACGTGCTTGACATGCGTTGTGTCCGTGACAAGCTGCAGGCTGTCCTTGTCGCCGGTGACGATGACGCATTCCCAGCCGGCCTCTTCACATTTATGTGCGATTGTTCCGATGAGATCGTCGGCCTCCCAGCCTTTCAGCTCGTACCGGGGGATATTCATGGCGTCCAGCACTTCCTTCAGTACCGGCATCTGGACGGCCAGCTCGTCCGGCATGCCCTTGCGCTGCGCCTTGTAGGCGTCATACTGCTCGTGGCGGAACGTGGGTGAGGGCAGGTCAAACGTGACGCACAGGGCGTCCGGCGACTCCTCATTGAGAAGCTTCTGCAGGATCGCCAAAAACCCGTAAACGCCGTTTGTGGGCGTCCCGTCCTTCGTTGTAAGGAGCCTTATACCGTAATACGCCCTGTTGACGATGCTGTTGCCGTCAAGCACCATGAGCTTTTTCATGTAATCGCCGCTTTCTGTCGTGGTGTTCGTGCTGCAGTCAGCATCAGCGCTCTGTTCTTCTTAAAACAATCGCTCCGTTATGTTTGAGAATGCTGTTTTCGGGGACAAAACCCTTTGCGGAAGTCAGCGGGTAGACGATGCTGTTTTTACCGATGACCGTGCCGGGGTTTAAAACGGAATTGCAGCCGACCTCAACGTGATCGCCCAGAATCGCCCCCAGCTTTCGGAGGCCGGTTTCGATGCATTCTGTGCCGTATTTGATACGCACAGGCCCACCGGTGGATTTCAGGTTGGAGCATATGACCCCGGCGCCGATATGCGTCTTATAACCCAATATCGAATCGCCGACATAGTTGAAGTGC
>CAZJCH010000334.1:0-3449 GCA_964544005.1 uncultured Papillibacter sp. | reverse complement strand
TTTATTATAAATATATGAGTATTATGCGGTGCCGTTTTCACGACACCGCAATAAAAAGCGCAAGACGGGAAGACTATTCATGACACGGTTTGCTATTTCGGAATGATATGGAGGACATAAGCTTATGAGTCCCTCTTTCTGGAGCAGCACCATATGGTATGTGCTCCTGGGCGCCGTTACGGTGATTGAATTGGTTATTATTTTGTTAAAAGCAGACAATCGCCAGCGCGTGTTTGCCTTTTTTCTTTCCATCAGCGGACTGACCTTCAGCATGGAAATGGGCGTCTATTCGTTTCTGAAGGGGTACCAGTATTTTCCGATGATCATACCGCAGTCGCCGCCGGATGATTCGATTGCGGGGAATATTTTCTCACAGCTTTTCATTTCTGCCACCGCTGCATTAATAGCAGTTCTTAATTTGAAATTCTTATGGTTTGTTATTTTCGCGTTTGCAATAGGCGCTATTGAAGAATTCTTTATGAAAATAGGCATATTCAAGCAATACTGGTACCAGACCTGGATGACAACACTTGGCCTTCTGCCAATTTTCTGGGTCGTGAAAAAGCTGTATCTTAAAACAATCGGCCACATCGGGCAATGGTGGCGTTATGTGTTTGTCTACCTCGGCCTGGTGACATTGTATCAACATACGATCAACTGGCCTTTAAGATTAATGAAGCTCAGGCTGTTCAGTGAAAATTTCCTCTCCGACAAAGAGCGCAGCCTTGTTGTCCTGTCCGCCGCAAACATGCTGCTGACGGCCGCTGCCATCATGGCCGTCTATTATTCGCACATAAACAAGATTTGGAAAGCAGCGATTGTTATAGGCCTTTATATTGTGTGTTTTGCCGCAGAGAAAGCCGGTTTGATCATTTATAAGGAAGGCTGGTTTTTTTGGGCGTCATCCATCAGCACAGGGGGGATGTATCTTTACACATTTATCCTCGACAAGCTGTACAGCCATGACGCGCCGCGCGCCGGCGCCGGGCCGACTTTTGATCAATCAAATTCCCCTTCCGCCGGCGTATAACTTCCAGTGACCTCGATCATATTGTCGTCCGGGTCGGTCAACTGGAAATAATAATACGGGGCGACATAGCAGAAGTACTTTATCTTACTTAAGTTTTCTGTGATATTCAAATCTTTAATTCTCTCGAACTCCGCCCTTAAATCCTCGACCCAGAAGTTAAAGACGAATTTATTCGTATTGGGCCCAAGCGCCCGATGCTTTGCGTCATCAAAAAAGCCGGAGCACTCTCCCTTATACACGACCTTTTCAGGATTGTCGGCATCGAAATGACCGTTCATGATTGAAATATTATGGCCTTCAAAAATGAATTGCGCAAATCTGTCTTTATTTACGCTTGTCACGGACATCTCAAGCAATTTTTCATAAAAGGCGATTGACTTCTCGAAATCGTTGACGATTATGTAAACTGAGCCCAGATGCATGATAATCCTCCTTCTTGCTTCATATCAAAACCATAAACGCGCAAGCACCATTCTCCAAACGCGGAGCTTTCAAAATATTGCATATTTTTTATCTCGCTTTTTGCAGGTATAAGGGAAGGCCGAAGCCTGGCTTGTTAACTTATGTTAACATAACCCGGTACGATCAATATCGCAGCGCGTTGAGCTTTTTGGCCGTATTAAATGCGTCACGCAGCCAATCTTCCGCCGAGCGCGGATCGTTGGGCGTTGTCGAGCCGGGGCCTCCGGCAGCGCATTCGAGGGTTATGGCGCCGGTGTAGCCCGTTGCCGCGATCTTTCGCATTTGCTCCGGCCAGTCGATGCTGCCCGTAAACGGCATGTGATGCTGATCACCGGTGCCGTTATTATCATGCAGGTGCAGCGCGACGAGTTTATTTCCAAACAGTGACAATAAATCGACAGTCGGTTCATTGCAGTTCCTGTGGCCCGCGTCATAACAAAAGCCGAGGTTCGGTGATACTATACGCTCAAAAACATATGTCAGGTAGCTGTGGAGGTAAATGTTTTCAAGAGCGATTGTCACACCGCGATCTTCTGCCGTGCCGACAAGACGTTTAATGCGCTGAATGCCCAGGTCGTTCGGCGGCGGCGCGAGGCGATCCTCAAGATGGACAATCAGGTTGGAAACGCCATCCTCGGCGGCTTCATTGACGGAGCGCAGGTATGTTTCATATGTCGTTTCGCCGTCAAGGTTGTCAAGCCACAGCGCGTTGACAAAATCATAGTCGCGGGCGAAAGGCGCGTGGCCGTCCGCAGTCTGCAAGCCCGCGGCCCGCGCCAGATCAGCAAAACCGCGGTGCCCCGACCACCCGAACCATTCGTCACGCCACAATCCGACGGCATCAAACCCCGCCGCCTTTATGAGAGCGAACCGCTCTTTTAACGGCAGCTCATAGCCGAAATACTGATAGATTGAAGTCATATGTAAACTTCCTAATAAAATGAATTTCACTTTTTTCTGACATCTTTATCACCATTTCATTATTGTTTTCTTTTGACGTATTGTACATTATTTTACATTCTATATCAAGCTGAAATGGATGCATATTGACGTCAAGTTTCAATGCTGTATAATAAAGGCAAAGAAAAAAGCGGGAGGTACATATGGAGCATTTAACCGGTAAAACCGCGTTTATAACAGGCGGGGCAAGCGGTCTCGGGCTTGGGATCGCCAAGGCCTGCGCGAGGGAAGGCATGAAAATTGTCATCGCCGATTTCAGGAAAAAGGCGATTGACGAAGCACTGGCGATCTTCAAGGATAACGGCTGGACGGCGCACGGCATTGAGCTGGATGTGACGGACCGGGCGGGATACGTGAAGGCGGCCGACGAAGCCGAGGCGACCTTCGGTAAAATCCACGTGCTGGTCAATAACGCCGGGATCGGCATCCGCGAGGGCAAGGTTTGGGAAGACGACACCCGGGACGTCGACCTGGCCATCGACGTTAATTACAGGGGCGTCCTGAACGGTATTATGACGATCGTCCCCCGCATTTTAAAGCATGGCGAGGGCGGCCACATTGTCAGCACGGCGTCCAAGGCGGCGCTCGTACCCGTTCCGGGCTTCACGCTGTACAATTCCCTGAAAATGGCCGTAGTAACGGTCATGGAAACGCTGGCCTGCGACCTTGAGGGGACAGGCATCGGTTCCAGCGTCTTCTGCCCCGGACCGTTCATGACGAATCTGGGCGCATCCTCCGGTGAGGTCCGCGCCAAGCACCTGGGCGTCGAGGTCCCGACCTCTGCGCCGCCCCCTCCCCCGAAGGAGGGCGAGGCGCCCCCGCCGGTCGATTTCAGCAAAATCATCCGGGACCCTGACGAGGCGGGCGCACGCGTCGTGCGCGGCATCAAGCGCGGCGACCTGTACATCCTCACCCACTCGGATTTCAAAGGCGGCTGGGATGCCCGCGCCGAAGCTGTCTCCAAGGCGTTCCCCGACGAGCCCGAAAATCCGGACTT
>CAZJCH010000333.1:0-3460 GCA_964544005.1 uncultured Papillibacter sp. | reverse complement strand
GTCTTCCTCGCCGGGCTTCGCGGCCGGTCCGGCACCCAGGATACCGTGCTCCGCCTGCAGCGTAATATGCACCCCTTCGGGTACGTAGTTTGCCACGAGAGTCGGCAGACCGATACCGAGATTCACCACATCGCCGTTCTTCAATTCCTTCGCTACGCGAGCGGCGATAAAATTCTTAGCATCCATAGACATCCTCCGATTGGACGAGTGCGTCCACAAAAATCCCCGGGAGTGTCACGAGCTCCGGGTCCAGCTCGCCGACTTCCACGATCTTTCTTGCTTCTGCGATGACAAAATCGGCCGCCCTTGCCATCAGGGCGCCAAAATTTTTCGTAGACCCGCGCATGTAGCAGTTGCCGAATTTATCCGCCACTGTTGCCTTCACAAAGGCGACGTTACCGCGGATTGCCGTCTCCAGCAGATAGTCCCGCCCGTCAAATGCGCGCTTTTCCTTACCGTTTTCAATAATTGTTCCGACGCCGACAGGTGTATAAAAGGCGGCGATGCCGGCTCCGCCGCAGCGGATTTTTTCTGCCAGAGTGCCCTGCGGGTACAGCGTCACGCTGTCGGGATTGTCGATGAGCATCTGCCCTGTCATAGGGTTCGCGCCGATATAAGACGCGTGGACCCTGGCGACGCGGCCCTGCTGCATGACCTTGATCATATTGGAGTCGGCGACGCCGGTATCGTTGGAAACGATGGTCAGATCCTTCGCCGCGCTCTTTTCAAGCAGGGCTTTGATCAGCGTTTCGGGACTCCCCGCCATCAAAAAGCCGCCCACAAGGATCATATCGCCGTCCCGCACCTTTTTGACAGCTTCCCCTGGGGTTGTCAATTTATTCAAAGTGATTCTCTCCTTGATTGCCGAATTTTTCGGCTCTATTTGTATTCGTAAAAGCCTTTGCCTGTTTTTCTACCCAGGAGTCCGCCTCTGACCATCTGCTTTAAAAGGACATTAGGCCTGTATTTGCTGTCCCCTGTTTCCTGATAGAGAATGTTCATGATGTGAAGCACCACATCGGTGCCGATCAGATCTGAAAGCGCCAGCGGCCCCATAGGGAAATTGGCGCCCAGCTGCATCGCCTTGTCGATATCGGCGGCGGACGCGATGCCGTCCTGCAGAACGCAGACGGCTTCGTTGATCATCGGGACAAGGATTTTATTGACGATAAAGCCCGGCCCGTCCTTGACCTCGACAGGCTCTTTCCCGATGACGGCGGAGAGCTCATAGACTGCCTTAAACGTCTCGTCGGAGGTGAAGATGCCGCGGATGACCTCTACGAGCTTCATGACGGGCACGGGGTTAAAAAAGTGCATGCCGATGAATTTGTCACGGCGCGCAACGGCCGAGGAGAGCTCGGTGACGGATAAGGAGGACGTGTTAGTGGCAAGGATCGCCTCGGGCTTGCAGATGCCGTCCAGCTGCTTGAAAAGGTCTTTCTTGATTTTGACGTCCTCAATGATCGCTTCGATCACAAGGTCCGCGTCTGATGATAAATTAAGATCGGTCGTGAAGGTGATGCGCCCGGAGAGCTTTTGTTTGTCTTCCGGCGTCAGCTTGCCCTTTTCCACAAGTCGGGCGAGTGTTTTGTCCAGCTTGGCGGAGGACTTGCCGATGATTTCATCCGTGATGTCGCGGATGACGACGTCAAACCCCTTTGAAGCAAAAACCTGAGCGATATCGGTTCCCATGGTCCCAGCGCCGATGATACTGATTTTTTTCATAAAAGACCTCCATATCAAATGTCGCATTCGCCTTGCGTGAAAAATTATTATGAACGCCTCCGCAATGGGAGGTTATATTCCGCTGTTATCTGTTTTTGAATCCGGTCACTTTGCTCTTGTTCACGAACGCCGTCATGGCGTCCTTCTGATCCTCGGTGCCAAAGCACAGGCCAAAGGCCTGGGCTTCATAGGAAATACCGGTTGCCATGTCTGTCTGCAGACCTTTGCTTATGGCGTCCTTGCTCTGGCGGACGGCGATCTGCGCGTTATTCGCGATCTTGCCGGCCAGCTCCAGCGCCGTGGCCATCAGCTCCTCGTCGGGAACAACACGGCTGACGAGGCCGATGCGGAGGGCTTCATCTGCGCTGATCGTCCCGGCTGTAAAGATCAGTTCCTTGGCCTTCGAGGCGCCGACAATTCTGGGCAGGCGCTGTGTCCCGCCGAAGCCCGGCGTAATCCCCAAGCCTGTTTCCGGCTGTCCGAATTTGGCTTTATTACCCGCGATGCGGATATCGCATGCCATGCTGAGCTCGCATCCGCCACCCAGCGCGTAGCCGTTCACTGCTGCGATGACGGGCTTCGTCATTGTTTCAATTTTGTAGAAAACGCTGTTGCCGAAATCGCCGAAGGCTTTCGCTTCTACTGGGCTCATATCCTTCATCTGGGAGATATCCGCGCCGGCGACAAAGGCTTTTCCCGCGCCGGTGATGACCATTACATAGACGCTCTCGTCGGCTTCCGCCTTCTCCGCCGTATGTAAAAGCTCCTTGAGGACATCAAGATTCAGCGCGTTCAGCGCTTCGGGCCTGTTGATGGTGATAACGGCGATATGGTCCGCAACCTCATATAATACATTCATCAGCGCGCGCTCCCCTCGTCAAATTAAGTAATCGCGGGATGAAGCCGGGCAACCGGAGCGGGATGCGCAGCATCCGTTGGGTTGCCCGGCTTGTTGTGTTACCTGTTGGGCTGAAAACCCAGCTCGATGTTGGCGACGATGCCCATGTGGATGTTCGAGGTGCCTTCCAGCGTCTCAAACTGCTTGGCGTCGCGGAGCCAGCGGCCGCAGGGATATTCGTCGGAATAGCCGTAGGAGCCGTAGATCTTCATGGCAAGGTTTGCGCCGTGGACGGCGGCGTTGCAGGCGCAGAGCTTCGCCATGGAGGTGGCCTGCTGGCTGGGGAGCTTGTTTTCCTTCAGCCACGCGGCCTTGTAGACGAGGTTCAATGCCGCTTCGTCCTCGAGCTTCATCTCGGCGATCTGCGACTGGATCATCTGGAATTTGCCGATGGGCTGTCCGAACTGCGTGCGCTCGTTGGCGTACTGGACGGCGCCCTCAAGACATGCGGCCGACAATGCGGCTGCTCCCGTGGCGCAGCCCATGCGGGTGTTGTTGAGTTGCCACATGCACAGCTGGAAGCCCTTGTTCAGACTGCCCAGGAGGTTTTCCTTCGGGATCTTCGCGTCTTCAAAGACAAGCTCGGAGGTGGGCGCCGGCCACATGCCGACCTTTTTGTGGATCGGAATCCTCTGGACGCCTTCCGTCGTCTCGTTAAAGTCGACGATAAAGCAGGACAGTCCTTTCGCGCCGGCGGACGGATCGGTCTTGCAGTAGACAAGGCCGATATCAGAGGTGTGGCCGCCGGAGATCCACATTTTGCTGCCGTTTAACAGCCAGTGATCGCCGCAGTCCTTGGCCGTCATCTTCATGCTCGCAACGTCCGAGCCGGAGTTG
>CAZJCH010000332.1:0-3480 GCA_964544005.1 uncultured Papillibacter sp. | reverse complement strand
CCGCTATTGGAAAGGGCGATGTCAATGTGTGATTACTATGACCGCCTGCTCAGCAAGACTGCTCCGGGAAGCGATGTCTGGAGAATCAACCGGGCGCACGATATTCCGGTTGAGGTAAGCGAGCACACTATCAAAATCCTGAAGCTGGCGATGGAGATGTATGAGGCTTCCGGCGGGCGGTTTAATATCGCGATAGGTTCCGTTATGGCACTTTGGAATTTTAACAGCGGGCACGAAAACCTCCCGGCTTCGAAGGAATTGGGTGAAGCGCTGGGTATTATGGACTGTAAAAAGATTAGGTTATCAGGATGTTTTGTTCATGTTCCTGACGGAATGCAAATCGACTTGGGAGGTATCGCCAAAGGATACATTGCAGACAGAATCGCGGAGGAGCTGCGCGAAAACGGTGTGGAGAGCGCCCTCATTAATCTTGGCGGGAATATCATTACAATAGGGCATAAGCCGGATGGCACGCCGTGGAGAATCGGCTTACAGGTTCCGTTCACTGAGCGGAGGTATCGGGACAGCTTCTGGTCGATTGTGGATTGTACCGACGAATCCGTTGTGACAAGCGGCTCATATGAGCGTGGATTTAATAAAGGCAATCGCTGGTATCACCATATAATCAATCCTGAGACAGGGATGCCGGTTGATAATGACGTCCTATCAGTCACCGTTTGCGCGACGTCGAGTTTTCTGGCGGACGCTCTGACCACACCACTATTTCTGCTCGGCGAACGCGAGGGAATGGATTTGGCTGAACGCTATGGAGTTGACGCCGCGTATTATCTTCGGGATAACCGCGTAATTGTCAACACAGCTATGGAAAAGAGGTTGAGCGTTCAGGTAAATGTCGAAAAATGAAAGGAATCAAAAGCTCATGTATCAAATCAAGGAGTCATGCTCCGGGTGTCATTATTGCGAGATGGCCTGCCCTATGAAGGCTGTCTATTATGACGGCTCAAAATACAAGATTGACCGCGACAGGTGCGTTGAATGCGGACTGTGTGAAACGTTGTGCCCCACATGCTCTATTTTTGATGAGGACGACAACACGGAGCCGGTGGCCCATGAAAAAATCATACGCGAATGCGACTTGGTCGTATGCGGCGGCGGGAGCGGCTTGGTCGCAGCTGTTAAAGCGGCCCAGCTTGGGAAGAAAGTAATTTTACTGGAAAAGGCAAAGCGTGTTGGCGGAAACATGTGCCTTGCTCACTCCTTTTTTCCGGTATACAGCAGGCTCCACGCCGAGCTTGGCTTAAATGACGTCAGGGAGGATGCGGTCGCGGAGTTATCGGCCCGCACAGGCGGCGTAATCGACAGCGATATAATGCGTACAGCAGTTTATGGCTGCTCGGAATTTACTGACTGGCTCCTGGAGTTTCCAGATACGCGCAATCGGTTTTCGCTTGAGCTATCCTGGGAAAAACACGTTATGGCTCGTCCTGTTTTCGGACCGGCTGTCCTGCAATTTCCCAAACGGACCGAAAACAAGCTAAGCAAGGATCTCTCCATAGGTCCGGGCTTTATGGGAAGCTTTGTGAAAAAGATCATGCTGGAGGCAATACCCAACCAAAAGCTGGACGTTGAGATATTGCTCCGGCATGAAGCCAAGCATCTGATAACCGACGGCACCGGGAGAGTCACCGGCGTGATCGCCGGGGATCCCGGAGGCGAGACGGAAATCCGTTGCAAGGCTGTGATATTGGCGACCGGCGGCTATGGCGCAAGCGACACGAAGCTTCAAAAGTACTTCGGATTCTTTAATATGCAGCAGCCTATACAGCGAATTACAGTTCCCAGCAATACCGGCGACGCGATCGATATGCTTCAGGAGTTGGGCGTAGAGCCTGACTCTGAGCGTATGTATATATCAACGTCCGGGCCAGCACACCGCCCGTTCAGCTATAGTCTGTGCCGCGTATTAGAGCATCCCACCGCATTGCTTGTTGACCTCGGCGGTAAGCGCTGGATCGATGAAAGTACCTGCTTAACGGACGAGGCGGCAAGAATAAAGGGTAGCCCGAAAGAGGTCACATGGGGTATTTATACACAAAAGAACATAGATGATATCATGCAAGGCTATCTGGGTGATCCATCGCTGGCGGACGACTACGAATGCCTCGCATATTATCAAGAAGATCTAGACCAGGAGGCGGGTTACAAGAAGCCGCCCGTTTACAAGGCCGATACTATTGAAGAGCTCGCTGAAAAGCTTGCTATTGACCCCGCCGTGCTGAAAAAGACGGCAGAGGACTATAACCGTTTCTGCAGAAACGGAATCGATGAGGAATTTAACAAAAGCACCGAATATCTTGTCCCGAGGGAGCAAGGGCCATACTATGCGATTTACGGGCAGCTCTTTTCGGAATGTGCCGCAGGCGGCTTAGCGGTGGACGTAAAATGCCGCGTACTACATAACGACAATACCCCGGTCTCCGGGTTATACGCGGGCGGCGACGCTGTGTCGGCAATGCACCGCCGAGGTGAGCCTGCAGTAGTTTCCGAACTGACATGGGCGCTGGCTTCAGCTTACCGCTGCGCAGTTGAATCTGTAAAAGAAATGGAGTGTTCGGTATGAGCGTCCGTAGACCCGATATGAGGCCCCACAAAACCCCAATGGCTGAGCAGCCTGTGGAGACGAGAATAAATAATTTAAGCGAGGTGGGATTAGGCTATACCACTGAGCAGGCTATGGCCGAAGCTGAACGCTGTATGAACTGTCCCGAACGCTATTGCGCGGAAAACTGTCCGGCTCATACCGCCATACCGGCATTTATCGAAAAAATACGTGCAGGAGATTTTGAAAAGGCATATGAAATCATTGCCTCAACAAATCCGTGCGCCGCGATATCCAGTCGGTTGTGCCCGTATGAGCGCCAATGTGAAAGCGCATGTACACGCGGGATAAAACATGAGCCTGTAGCTATCGGACGTCTTGAGCGGTTTGTCTGCGATAAGCATCGTATGAAAGGCACCGAAATATTATGTTCTGCGTCAAAAAAGATAGGCAGCGCGGCTATTGTCGGTTCAGGCCCCGCCGGGTTATGCTGCGCTCACGTTTTAGTAAGAGCGGGTGTATCGGTCACCGTCTTTGAAAAATCGAATCGCGTGGGCGGCGCTCTGTCGTGGGGTATCCCGGCATTTGTGGTTCCCAAAGTCCTACTCGGCGATCTGGTCGGTGAGCTCGTTACGTATGGCGTGACGTTCAAAACCGGGATGGAGTTAGGTCGGGACATGACGCTTAGTGATTTGCACAGCAAGTATGACGCGGTTTTTCTCGCCAGCGGGGCTGGCAAGCCGACCGGCTTCCCTGCTATGGACGGCCAACCGGGAGTAATGCAAGCTGCGGATTATCTGGCGGCGCCTGTAAAGCCCTCCGCCGCACGGGTTGCCGTATTCGGTGACGGCGGCACGGCAATCGACACAGCGCGGGCTGTGTTAAGAGCGGGTGCGGATGAGGTTTCTCTGGTAATTTGG
>CAZJCH010000331.1:1772-3484 GCA_964544005.1 uncultured Papillibacter sp. | reverse complement strand
CATCATCAATGCGCTCATTGCCATCCGGGAGCTGAAGCCGTCCGAGAAGATCACCAAATATCTGATCGAGGCGATGACAGGCGGCCTTCTGGACAAAAAGAGCGTGAAGAAGCTAGAACCTCAAATCAGTAACGCGTGAGCAGCAAAAGCAGTTTGCGAAAGAAATGATGAGGTAAAAGACTTGATAATAAAGCAATACCGGGAAATCGAAGGCTTTATGCTCTCCTGTATGAAGGACAGCGCCCACGACAAGGAGCATATCTACAGAGTGCTTTACGTCGCGCTCGATATCGCACGGTTTGAAGCGGATGTTGATTATAACGTTATGCTAGCGGCCTGCTTGCTGCACGATATCGCCAGGGAGGAGCAGAACGAGGACCCGTCTGTCTGTCACGCGCTTATAGGCGGCGAGAAGGCGTATGCTTTCCTCCGCTCCATCGGTTGGGATGAAGTGCGGGCGCGGCATGTCAAGGCCTGTATACAGTCACACCGGTACAGAACCGAGCTCCAGCCGCAGACGACAGAGGCCAAAATCCTGTTTGACGCTGACAAGATCGACGCCACCGGGACGCTCGGCATCGCCAGAACGATCCTGTACCGGGCAGAAGGCGTTGAACCGCTCTACACCTTTATGCCGGATGGCTCCGTCTCCGACGGCAGCGACGACAGGGAACCCTCGTTTTTTGAGGAGTACAGATTCAAGCTTGAAAAGCTGTACGACAAGTTTTACACAAAGCGCGGCATGGAGATTGCCCAACAACGCCGTCACTCGGCGGCTGCTTTTTATGACAGCATGCTCCGCGAAGTCAGGTCATCCTACGCGCCGGGGAGAGAGTTGCTGAGGGAGATGCTAAACCATTAGGAGGCAATGTTACTATATAAGGAGCCGAATATGTACTATTCCGATGTAAAAAGCAGGCTGCTTTCCATGTTTGAGCCTGAGAAGCTGCAACCGGAAGAATGGGGCCTTCTCAACGAAAGAGATAAGGACATCCGAAAAATAGGGTACGCGACAAATCTGACGCTCGAGACGGTCACGCAGGCCGCCTTGTACGGCATAGATTTTATGATCACGCATCATGACGCCTGGGACTTTATTTACGGCATGAAGGAAAAATGCCTGCAGCTGCTTGAAAAGCAGGGGATTGCCCACGCCTTTTTCCACGCGCCGCTGGACGACGCCGATTTCGGCACGAGCGCGTCGCTGGCCGGGGCATTGGGCTTAAGGGACTACCGCCGCACCGTGCCGGTGGGCATCTATACGGCGGGCGTCGTCGGCGAGCTGCCGAAAGCCCTGACCTTTGAGCAGCTGTCGTCAAAGCTGTCGGGCGTTCTGGGGGAGCCGGTCAGAGCTTTCAGGAATAATAACAGGACAATCTCGAAGGTGTGCATTACAACAGGCGGCGGCATGATGACGAACGATATGAAATGGGCTGTCGACGAGGACTGCGACGCGTACATCACCGGCGAGTATGTGCTGTACGCCCAGCAATACGCACGCTTTGCCAGCATGGACCTTTTCATCGGCAGCCATACATACACGGAGATTTTAGGTGTAAAAAGCCTTGTCGACAGGCTTATTAACGGCACTGATATAATGGCTGTGCGGCTGTTTGAGGAGAACTACTGAACACAAGGATACGCAAGAACGCCTCAACGGATTTTCGTTGAGGCGTTCTTGCTGCGTAGAGATACTAAGTCTGTCCCGTCAT
>CAZJCH010000331.1:0-1755 GCA_964544005.1 uncultured Papillibacter sp. | reverse complement strand
CGGAATACGGCGCGAGTTTTCCGAGGATGTCATCAAGCTGCCTTCTGCTTTCCACAGTGAAAATTGCGTAGCCTAGGCCGGGAATTTCGTTTGAACAGTAGATTGTCGAATAGTCGGCGGGATTCGGAACCTCGCCTTTGGCAGACTTCTCGAGCATCTCACCCATTTTATCCATTTTAAGCTGGATTTTTACGTAAAATAACATACTGACCCTCCTTTCTTTGTATCTATAACCTTAGATACAGGAGACGGAGGATTATTTCACTTTTTTGCCGGAAAATATCAAAAGGGATTGGTTTTCGATTTCCTTTCGGATTTTGTCTGTTACTTCAGCGGGGGGTTCACGTGTTTCCAGGCCTTTATAAAGTACCGTCAGCTTTTCAAGCTCGCCGATTTCCGCCTCAATATCCGGAGATGATACACATACCGCGTTTTCGCTGTCGGGCATTTGCATAATCCAGCTCTGTTTCAATGAAAAGCCAATCAGGTTTTCGCAGCGGCACGGATTACCGGGCTGATACAGGGAACAGTTTTTACACAGAAAATCTTTGATATTCCGTTTCGAGCGGTGAATCAAAAGCCGTGTTGCCGTTTCAGATTTGCCGAGGATCACCGCCGTATTCTTAACGTCAAAATCAAGCAGAACGTGTAAAATAAAGGCCGCCCTTTGAAAGAAGGACAGGCATCTCAACAGACCGAGCAGGCAGCCTTCTTTGACCTGGCCGATGTAGAATGCTTTCTCAACGGAAGTGTACGCGTCCTCGTCTTTCTGAGGTTTGACCGAGTTGACAAGGCTGTCCAGCATCGCCAGTGAGCTTTTCTTTCTGTTCTCGAGCAGACGCAGGCAATTATTCTTTGCAATCGCATACAGCCATGTATAAATGCCGCTTTCGAAGCGAAAGCCGCCGATGCTCTGATATACCTGCATAAAGGTCTGCTGAAGAATGTCCTCCGCATCCTCTTTACTGCCGCTCATGCGATATGCAAGGTTATAAATTTTTTTGCCATAAAGCTCATATAGGGTCGCGCAGCTCTCCTGATCGCCGCTCTTCAAAGCCATTATCAGATTGCTTTCAAGGGTGTCCATACCATCCGCCCTTCCATATATCACCATTATAAGGGTTGTGAGGCGTAATGACAAGCATTAATGCTAATACCCCGGCGGTATGGTTATCCGCCGGGGTATCCGTTTATCTGAGTATTGCCTTGTTTAGCCCAGCACGTCTAATATCGCAGGGATGACCTTATACAGGTCGCCCACGATGCCGTAGTCGGCGACTTCGAAGATGGGGGCGTTCTCGTTTTTGTTGATGGCAATGATGAGATCGGAGGTCTGCATGCCGGCCAGGTGCTGGATGGCACCGGAGATGCCGCAGGCGATATAAATTTCGGGCTTGACGGTGGTGCCCGTCTGACCGACCTGATGGGCATGATCGATCCAGCCGGCGTCAACAGCCGCGCGGGAGGAGCCAACGACGCCGCCGAGGCGGTCTGCCAGCTGCTTGATGAGCTTAAAGCCTTCCGGGTTGCCGAGGCCGGCACCGCCGGAGACGATGATTTTCGCATCGGTGAGGGAGACCATTTCCTTCAGACCCTTGACCAGCTCAAGGACCTTCATGCGGATGTCGTTTTCCTTAAAGGCAACAGGCAGGCTGATAAGCTCGCCTTTTTGACCCTTGACCTTCTTGGGCTTTTCCATAACGCCGGGACGGACGGTGGACATCTGCGGGCGGTGGTTCGGGCAGAGAATCGTGG